>NZ_UHIO01000001.1:1517500-1817500 GCF_900460315.1 Veillonella criceti
ACTTCAAAAACAGCTCTTAGCAACTTTTGTGTATACGGATGCTTTGCCTTTGTCAATTGTTTAGCCGCTACCTCTTCAACTACTTCACCATAATACATGACTAACACACGATGGCACATACTACGAATAAAAGCAATATCATGAGCTACAAAGATATATGTTAAATTCTTTTCTTTCTGTAGTTTTACCAATAATTTAGCAATGGAATCCTGTACTGATACATCTAGAGCTGACGTAGCTTCATCAAACAGAATAATATCTGGTTCTAACACCAAAGCTCTAGCAATTGCTACACGTTGCCGCTGCCCACCACTCATTTCATGAGGATATCGGTTAGCAAACGAACCATCTAACCCTACCATTTCTAAATAGCGAATAGCTATATTAGTTGCTTCACCACGTTTCAGTAAACCGAAATTATATAAAGGCTCACAAATAATATCAGCTACCGTCATACGAGGATCAAAGGCTTGTGAAGAATCTTGAAAGACCATTTGTATCTTACGTCGCTGTTCACGAGCCTCTTTACCAGTCCGTTTTTCCATACGAACACCATCTAGATAGATTTCACCACTAGTAGGCTCCAGCATGCGCATAACCATCTTCATCAACGTACTCTTACCACAACCAGATTCACCAACAATCCCTAGCGATTCCCCACGCCACAAAGACCATGAGACTCCTTTACAGGCTTCTAACAAACCACCATTAGGCAAGGGAAACGTTTTACAAAGTGATTTCACTTCTAAAATGGGAGTACCAACCTCTCCTTTAGAAGCTAATGAGTCCTTTGTCATCACCACTTCTTTATTCAACTGTGTCAACATACCGCGTCCCTCCCAATGTTGGTACCGCGTCCAATAATTGAGCGGTATAAGTCGAATGCGCTTTAAATAACACATCATCACGCGTTCCATAGTCAACAACTTTGCCCTGTTGCATAACCATAATTTTATCTGCCATATACGCAGCCACACCTATATTATGAGTAACCATGATGATTCCCGTTTTATTTTGCTTACAAAGTCGCATCAATTCTTCAACAATCTGTGCCTGTGTCGTTACATCTAGCGCTGAAGTCGGCTCATCAGCTAACAATAAATGGGGCGTAAACGCCATGGCCATCGCAATGCCCAAGCGTTGCCGTTGACCACCACTCAATTCAAATGGATAGCGATGGAGTAATTCTTTGCCAGCTGGTAATGAAACCATATCCAATAAGGCCAAAGCTTTCACTTCAGCATCTGACTTAGTCATTTGGCTATGACGACGAATATGAGCAATAAACTGCTTACCTATGGTTTGAATCGGATCCATGGCACTACCACTATCTTGGAAAATCATAGAAATGTCGGTACCACGATACTTACGCCAATCAGCGTCTGACCAAGTACTGACATCTTGACCGCGATAGCAAATCTGTCCTTCCACTACATGACCGCCAACCGATAAACAGCCAATAAGAGACCGAATAACCGTTGTTTTACCGCTCCCTGATTCACCTACAATCACAAGGATTTCGCCTTCCCCTAAAGAAAAGTTAACGTCTGTCACCGAAGGCGCCGCTTCACCATAGGCTATACTTACATTATTAACTTCAACCAGTGCTGCCTCCCGTGTCATACGTTATGCGCACATCCCTTCTTTTAAATCCTATATATATTCTATTTCAAACGAATATATCTGAAATGACATACTTATGAAATGAAATTCTTATTTAGCAATATCATTGGTAATCCAATAATAATCAGATGGGAACATCACCATCCCTTTAAGCGCTTTATTAGCAATAATATTAGTCATAGGATAACCAAGATATAACGCCGCCCCATCATTTAACAACAACTGTTGAATATCAATAATCAACTGCTTGCGTACGGCTGGATCAAACTCAGTAGATAAAGCCTCTAACTTCGCATCTACTTCTGGATTGCTATAACCAGACCCATTTTGAGGATTATCACCATTTACATTCGTTTTCCAGTACCATTTTAAGAATGTTTCAGGATCCCCTGTATTGGCTGTTACAATGTTAGAAATGAGCAAATCATAATCGCCATCAATCCCCATTTTATCAATTAACGTATAATCAACTGTTTTGATTTTTACATCCACCCCGACTTTACGAAGGTCAGCCTGTACTGCCTCTGCATAAATCGGTAATTCAGCACGACTATTATATACTACAAAATCAACGGATAATGGTTTACCGTCTTTATCTAAAATGCCATCACCATCCGTATCTTTCCAACCTGCTTCAGCCAATAAGTGTTTAGACCGTTCTGGATTATAAGCATTAGGATCTGTTAATTGGTCAAACCCATAATCCATAGATGGTGGAATTGGTGCCTTCCCTGGGATAAAGGTACCTTTCAATAGCACATCGGCATAGTTTTTACGATCAGTCGCACTAATAAAAGCCGCTCTTACTTTAGGATCTCCGAGTAACCCTTTTTGATTAATCCGCGCTAATACAACTCGCAGGGAGGCAATTTCATCAACTTGGAATTTATCATTCCCCTTGAATAAGCCAATTTCACCAGGCCCAATATTCACAGCCATATCCACTTCCCCAGATTGCAAGGCCATAGCCCTTGTATTTGGATCTTCAATGGAAGGTACTTCAACTGTTTTAAATGGGACTGTGCCATTCCAATAATTTTCATTCGCTGCTAACACTGATTTATCTTTACTATAGGACACCACTTGGTATGGGCCTGTAGCAATAGGTCCTTCTTTAGAAAAATTGCGCCCCTCTTTTTCAGATTGTACATCAACTACCAAAAATAATGGATCAGCTAAAAGACCTAGCATATTAGGCATCGGTTTCTTTGTTTTAATGGTTAATTCTTGCCCATTAGCTTCAATGGCATCATATTCAAAAAACGTAGCCGCCCGTTTACTCTTAGCAAACACTCGTTCAATAGATTCTTTTACTTCTGCAGCCGTTAATTTTTTACCATTCGAAAATTTAGCTTTATCATCAATTGTGAATGTCCATGTCAACTGGTCATCACTTAACGACCATTTTGAAGCTAACCAAGGGGTTGGTTTCATTGCTTTGTCAAACTTCGTCAACGTTTCACCAATGCCATAACGCATAACAACCCAAGCATAGAAATTATCCGTTGGCTCAAGTGTATCAGCAAAGTTAGTCACCCCAACTTTTAATACATCCTTATTATCTGCTGATTCACTGCCACAACCAGCTAATAAAGAAGCACATAATACAACACCCACACTACCCAATAGAGCTTTACGCCAAAACTTTTTCATACTCAACATCCCTTCTTTAAATACATACCCTAAACCTAATGTTTACATCTGATACCACTTACTATATTTAAAATCACTCGCCCAAATAATCCTGACAACAATGTTTTATTATCAGTCTATAAAACACCCTATTTTTGGCGAGGATCTAATATATCACGCAAGCTATCACTCCATACATTAAATATAGCTACAACGAGTAAAATAGCAGCCCCTGGAAACATCATAAGCCAAGGCGCTAATTGTAAATATTGACGTCCTTCATTAAGCATAAGGCCCCACTCTGGTGTTGGTGGCTGCGCCCCAAACCCCAAAAAGGATAAACCAGCCACTTCTAGCATCATAATCCCTAAATCCATACTGGCGGTCACGACGACTAATGGCATACTATTCGGCAAAATATGGCGACGCAATATAACTGATGATGTTCCGCCACTCATAATAGCGGCCGCAATATAATCTTCTTGCCGTACTTTAATAACTAAACTTCGCACCAACCGAGCATATTTGGCCCAACCTACAATCGTAAGCGCTAAAATGGTATTGCCCACACTACCACCCATAATCCCAGCAATAGCAATGGCAAGTACAATACCAGGAAAAGATATCATGATGTCACAAATGCGCATGAGCACCATTTCAACTACACCACCGAAATAACCTGCTATAGAACCTACAATCGTACCAATAATGGCGACTAAACACACGATTGTAAACGCCATAAATAGAGATAATCCCGTGCCATAAATAATCCGTGATAATACATCACGCCCCAATTTATCAGTACCAAACCAATGCGTTTCACTGGGGGCCTTTAAAGCATTCCCCAAATCTGAAGCAAAGGCATCATGAGGTGTTAACCAAGGTGAAAAAATAGCAATAATAACAATTAACAATACAAGTGCTGAATACAATGAAAATGCCGTATGTGTTCTAATAAATTCTTTCATTATTTGTGCCCCCGTTTCAAACGCGGATCCAATAATGTATAGGAATAATCAATGATGCCATTAATCAACATATACGCTATGGACGCCCACAGTACAAATCCTTCAATTAGAGGATAATCACGGAAAGTAATAGCTTGTACCGCCATCTTTCCAAGACCGGGCCAAGAAAAGACCATTTCTACCACAGCTACACCACCTAACAGCCAACCCATCGACATGCCAAAGATGGTCAATAAGGGTAAAAACGCATTAGGTAAAATATGTCGGAACATAATTTCCATATGTCCCATACCACGAGCCCGTGCACCGACTACATAGTCTTTATTAATTTCCTCTAAAATAACAAGTCGCACTTGACGCATAAACTTAGATATTAAAGCAAACGCTAATGTAAACGCTGGTAAAATAGCATTTTTCAAAGATACCGTAGCCGTTGCAATAGGGGCAATCCCCAATTTATAGCCAAAAATATACAATAACATAAGACCTAACCAAAAAGCTGGTAACGAAATTCCTACAAACGCAATGCCACGAATTAAATAATCAGGCCATTTATTTTGATGAAGCGCTGCCACAATCCCTAACGGCACCGCCATAACTAAAATCATAACAATTGTTACACCTGCTAACATAAGGGTGCCTGGCAAGGCTTCCATCATCTTATCCACTACAGGCTTCTTAGCTGAGTATGACATCCCTAAGTCACCTTGCATAGCATGCATGACCCAATTACCATACTGCACTAAAAAAGGCTTATCTAATCCCAAATCCTGTCTTGTTTGATCAATCAACTCTTGTGAAACAATCGTATCTGCCGTTTCTAATAACATAAGCACTGGGTCACCAGGCGCCAAAAAGCTTAAACTAAAGGTTAAAAAGGTAACCCCTATTAATGTCACTAACACTTGCCCTAAATGTTGCAGTGTTTTCTTAACCATACCTTATCCTCCCTAATATATCTATTTGTTATCCCAATAAAAAAACTCGCTCTTTGAAAGAGCGAGTATGGACTCAGCAACAAATTAATCCTATATCAAGATATCTAATACAAAATCGTTAGACATCCATTGTGTAGTCAATAATTTGTTATAAGCAGGCTTTCTGGCTCATGATTCCTCATCAATTTCTAGCCTTCCCAGTTTCCCAGTGACTCTTTAGTGAAATTGACTCCTCATTTACAGCTGTATGGCAGCATAGGACTTACACCTATTTTCCTCTTATTATCGCTCGGCATACCCGACACTTACAACATGAAGTTCATTATAAAGTTAGCAATAGTATATTATCAACAATATATAACATAAAACCTATATCGCTATTATGATATCTTATCTATTTATATTCTGTCAATTATTAGTCATGAATTATTGATATTTTTTCTTAAAAAAGAACAAAATTCTCTTATTCGTTCATAAATACAGTAAATTCATCGATAATTAACTATTTATTATACCTAGCAGGGTATAGTATTAATACTAATAGGGGTATATGTAATAATGTGAAGCAATTAAAATAATCAGATAATTTACCAACTATACTATGTTTTACGACAATCTATTTTATATATGTGTGTTTTTAAATTATTTCTATACAATCAAATTTAATTAGTAAATAAACAGTCATGTTTTTTATTTACATTATTTATAAAAAGAGTATAATAGATGATAATTGGTCGCTGAATTTCATTTTTTATTAATCTAATGCGTATCTAGGAATTGATAGTGTCCATAATAAGACCAAATGCCTACCCTAAATATTTGCTTATACACTTCAATGCGTTTCCTAGTTATGAAAAAACTACCTTACACAGTACAATAGTATTTCAAATTAAGGAGACGATAACTTCATGTATAACAAAGAAAAAGAAGGTATTTTATTACATGTAGGGAGTTATACAAAACCACTTCATGCAGATATTGTAGTTCATGAAGAACATGATTTTTCAAAATATGGTACGAAGACCCCTGAACAGATTAGACAGGCTTACTATAAATCCAAACTACATCGGAAAAATCATTATAGTTAGTACTTGCTCATGATCTAACAATAAATCGTTTATAATGAATGAAATTTAAAATAGGTAGGTAAAACAAAGAACCCAGCAACCATAACGGTTACTGGGTTTTCATGTGTTATGCGATTATTCTGCAGTGAATGGCAACAATGCAATAGCGCGAGCGCGTTTAATTGCAAGAGTCAATTTGCGCTGATGTTTAGCGCAAGTGCCAGAAATACGACGAGGAAGAATTTTACCGCGTTCAGTCGTAAAACGACGAAGTTTAGCAATATCTTTATAGTCGATTTGATCTACATGATCAACGCAGAAGTTACATACTTTTCTTCTTGGCTTTCTGCCTCTATCTCTTCTCATTGTGAATCCTCCTTTTCGAATTAGTAGGAGTCCTAAACACTAGAACGGAATGTTTTCTTCGTTACCGCCACCAAAGCTGTCGAAATTAGATGAACCACCGCCAAAGCTATCAGCGTTTTGAGCATCTAACGACTGACCAACAAAGTTAGCCACTACTTCAGTAACATAGCGTTTTTGCCCATCCTGAGTTTCATAAGAACGGGTATTTAAACGACCTTCAACGAAACAACGGCTCCCTTTGCGAAGGTTACCAGCTGCTTCCCCTAACTTACCCCACGCCACACAATTAATGAAGGCT
This sequence comes from Veillonella criceti, assembly GCF_900460315.1. NCBI lineage: Bacteria > Bacillati > Bacillota > Negativicutes > Veillonellales > Veillonellaceae > Veillonella > Veillonella criceti. The sequence goes on from NZ_UHIO01000001.1 coordinate 1,524,393, forward strand.
GTTTGTTCCTTCTGTTCATTGGTTGTAGAGTCAAAATACGTGTTTGTCGCAGCCACTGTAAATGTTGCTACGGCTCTACCAGTTTTAGTAAAGCGCACTTCAGGGTCACGAGCTAAATTACCTAAGATCTGTACTGAGTTCATAGTAAACCTCCCAGAGCTTACTTGCCGTGTTTAACAATTAGGTGTTTAAGGACATCATCGTTGATTTTCAATACACGATCGATTTCTTTGATTTCAGCAGGATCTGCTTCAAAGTTAACCAATACGTAGAAACCGTCAGTGAATTTTTTCACTGCATAAGCAAGACGACGCTTGCCCCAACGATCTACCTTTTCTACTGTGCCGCCTACACGAGCAATCAAAGCTTCTACTTTTTCAATAACCGCGTTGGTTGTCTCTTCTTCGGCTGGTTTCACAATCACCATGACTTCGTATTTGTTCATACAAAATCACCTCCTCTTTTGGACATATGCCCCTATCTTCCATAGGGGTAGGAAGCGCTTACCATCAATAAGCCTTACTATTATACCCCAAGTAAACATAAAACACAATACCCATATATGATATAAATTATTTTTTAATCATATTTATTTAATAATTTATCGCTCGTATTATAAACTTGCATTTCCTGTGAATCTGACCCTGCTATTTTTTAACACTGACTTAGCACTAATATAAAAATATAAAAATTTTCTATAGAAAATTCCACTTTTCTCTGTACAGTCCTCGTTTCAAAAGGTATACTAAAGTAAGATAATTAAATAAGAGTTATTATCACATACATTTTAGGAGGTTTTACCTATGAATTTAATTAAAGTAGGCATCGTTGGCTATGGCAATCTTGGTCGTGGCGTAGAAGCGGCCGTTAAATTGCAACCAGATATGGAATTAGTTGGTATATTCTCTCGCCGTAGTGGTTTAAAAACGGTAAGTGGTGTACCAAGTTATGCTATGAGCGAACTTGAAAATTTCAAAGGCAAAATTGATGTTATGGTTCTTTGCGGTGGTTCTGCCACTGACTTAATTGAACAAACACCAATGGTCGCTAAACATTTCACTGTTATTGACAGCTTCGATACTCACGCACGCATTCCTGAACATTTTGACAATGTAAATAAAGCAGCTAAAGAAAGCGGTCACGCAGCTCTTATTTCCTGTGGTTGGGATCCAGGCATGTTCTCTTTGCAACGTGTATTTGCAGAAAGCATTCTACCACAAGGTAAATCTTATACTTTCTGGGGCCGTGGTGTAAGCCAAGGTCACTCTGATGCCATTCGTCGCTTAGAAGGTGTTGTCGATGCTCGCCAATACACCGTTCCACGCGAAGAATATTTAGAGCAAATCCGTAATGGTGAAACTCCAGAAGTTACAGCTCAATCTGGCCATCTTCGCGAATGCTATGTAGTCGCTGCTGAAGGTGCTGATAAAGCTAAAATCGAAAATGATATTAAAACAATGGAAAACTACTTTGTTGGCTATGAAACCATTGTTCATTTCATCTCTCAAGAAGAACTCGATAAAAACCACAAAGGAATTCCACATGGTGGCTTTGTACTTCGTAGTGGTGAAAGCACAGAAGGAACGCGCCATGTAGTCGAATATTCCTTAAAACTTGACAGCAATCCTGAATTCACCGGCTCTGTATTGACTGCCTATGCACGCGGTATTTATCGCTTGGCAAAACACGGTGGCACCGGTGCTTACACTGTGTTCGATATTCCACCGGCTTGGATTTCCACTCACAGTGCCGAAGAATTGCGTGCTCATTCTTTATAAGAATTAATAAAGTAAAAAGCCTATCCCCATTCAAACGGCGGATAGGCTTTTGCCATAATTAACACACCTTTTATAAATAACAAATCAAATATCATATAGCAATAGCGTTTCAGTAATAGCGTTTCTATGCTATAATATATTGTTAGTATGCCTATATAGTTACTATCGTATAACAGACAACCATACGCATATAACTAGTTAAATTATAAAATAACCAACAATTATGTATACATTGAATCGTTTAAAAAGGTGGTATTATGAGCACAAATCTTGAAGTAGGTATCGTAGGTCTTCCTAATGTAGGTAAAAGTACATTATTTAATGCAATTACCAAAGCAGGCGCTGAAGCCGCTAACTATCCATTCTGTACCATTGAACCAAATGTAGGTGTCGTTGATGTACCAGATGATCGTATTTACAAACTCGCTGACATGTTCAAATCTAAAAAAGTAATTCCAGCCGCTATGCGCTTCGTTGACATTGCCGGTCTCGTAGCCGGTGCATCCAAAGGCGAAGGTTTGGGGAACAAATTCCTCAGCCATATCCGTCAAGTAGATGCCATTGCTCAAGTCGTTCGTTGTTTTGACGATCCTAATATTACCCATGTGTCTGGCTCTATCGATCCGATTCGTGATATTGAAATTATCAATACAGAGCTTTGCTTAGCCGATTTAGACTCTGTAGAAAAACGGAAACAACGTATTGAAAAAATTGCCAAAAGTGGCGATAAAGAGGCCCGCATCGAACTACCTATTTTAGAAAAAGTCATCGAAGGTCTTGGCGATGCCATTCCTGTACGCGCGCAAGGTCTTGACGATGAAGAATTAGAAATTCTTAAAGAATTAACTTTATTAACTGCTAAAAAATCACTATATGTAGCTAATATTTCAGAAGATGAAATTTCTGATTACTCCGGCAATGAACATGTAAAACGAGTACAAGAATATGCTGCTAACGAAGGATCTGGTGTCGTTGTCGTATCAGCACGTATTGAATCTGAAATTGCTGAATTATCTGATGAAGAAGCCACTGCCTTCCTTGAAGAATTAGGCGTAACAGAAAGTGGTCTTGATAAATTAATCAAAGCAAGCTATGCCTTACTTGGTCTTATCAACTTCTTCACAGCTGGTGAAATGGAAGCCCGTGCTTGGACTATCGTCGATGGCACTAAAGCCCCTCAAGCAGCAGGTAAAATTCACTCCGATATTGAAAAAGGCTTCATCCGTGCTGAAATTGTTGCCTATGATGATTTAGTAACTTGTGGTAGCCAAAATGCAGCTAAAGAAAAAGGTCTTGTACGCCTAGAAGGTAAAGAATATGTGATGAAAGATGGCGATGTAACCTATTTCCGTTTTAATGTATAAGTCGTCAACATAAAAGCATTTACAATGTCTTTTTACCTTCATTGACAATTACTTAACAAAAACTCCATAGAAATTTATAACCTATTAAAAGTCCTTATGACGAGGAGTCCATACATATAATGGATTCCTTTCATAAAGGCTTTTTTGCTTGTGTAACAACTGTTACAGACGACCTAATATTTTATTTGTATAATTAAATCACTGTGAGTAGAGCTATTAATGACTTAAGCTAGACATATATTGCGTGGCTTCTGAACAATACGCTTTAAGACGGTCCTTATTGAGCACTTCAAGGCGCATTCGTTGAGTCTGAATAATCCCTTCCTCTTTCAATCGACGAAGATAACGATTAATATTTACCCGGCTCATACCTAAAATTTGACCTAATCGCTCTTGCGTAATATCTAGTTCAGATTTATCACGACAGATTAATAAATAAATAATATTACAAAGCTTATTAAAACCATTATTATAGCCCTGATGGCCCGTTTCATAGAGAAGTAAATTAACAAATTTTGTATACCAACTAATCACGGCCATACTCATAGAGGGATGATGATGTAGTATCCGATAAAAATCGTCTTTTTTTATCGCCACCGTGTGAGTCTCTGTCAGCACATGGCCTTCAAGGGAATCTTCAAGCTGTACAGGTCCTTCATAAAAAACAGGGAATAATGTACTGCGACCATGAAAGGATATAATGCGCTCCCGCCCTGACGGATGATTCATAGCCAATTGAACTACACCTGATTTTATATAATGGAGTTCTTCAATAGAATCTCCTGGTGTCCATAAATAATCCCCTTCTTTAAAATGACAGATCCTAAAGGGCACTGTCTCAAGTAAGGGTTCAATGGCTGTAAAATCTTCTGAGAAAAAATACATAGGATATATCATAGTAACCTCCCTTTTTAAGATTGGTTTTAACGGTTCAATACCTATAAAGTCTAAACTGTTAATAAACGTAATTTTATCGTCCATATGGTAAAAAACAAAGTATAAGTATGCATGTAAAGGAGTTTGTATCATGAATGTAATTGCTATTAATGGAAGTCCACGACCTAACAAAAACACAGCTCAATTGCTCAATAAAGCCTTAGAGGGGGCTAAGCAAAGCGGTGCCACTACGGAATTCATTTCACTCTATCCACTTCAATATCGAGGCTGTGTCAGCTGTTTTTATTGCAAACGCAAAGATAAAGAACACGGAACCTGTATTGTAAAAGATGATTTAAGTCCTGTTATCGAAAAATTAAAAGCAGCCGATGCCATTATTTGGGGCTCACCCGTTTATTTTTCTAATATGTCAGCCGCGATGCTAGCCTTATTTGAACGTTTCCTTTTTTCCAATTATATTTATAGCGCTTCGAATCCTTCTGTATTAGGAAAACAAATTCCTTCTGCTTTTATTTATACCATGAATATGACAGAAGAACAAACTCATCAATTTCACTTTAGAGATGTTGTATTACCTGTTGAAACTGGCGTTCATCGCATTTTAGGCGTTGAGCCAGAAAAATTATATGCATATAATACGGTGCAATTTGATGATTACAGCAAATTTGAATCCTCTATTTTCTCAGAAAGTGACAAAAGAGCCTATAAAGAAGCTCATTTTGAAAATGACTTAAACCAAGCCTTCCAACTAGGGCAAAACTTAGTCGCTAAGGCCCAAGCCATTAATTAATAGCATATCCCCTATAAAATTAATAGCATATCCCCTATAAAATCCAAAATAAAAAGATGTTATGACTAGCTCTGTATGGCCCCGTTCCAGTTAGACCAAATTAATCTAACTGGAACAAATGGCAACACAGCCTCCTTAGTCATGACATCTTTTTTATTTAATATTTTTTTATTTAATATTTTTTTATTTATTTTTATTCAGTCTATTAGCGTTCGCTTTTACCTACAGGTACATAAATAGTACCGGCTGCCATAGATCCTACTGTACCTTGTTGGAAGATAATGTATAACTCATGGTCTTCTGTTGCATAGAAATCAGAAGGTACTTTATCAATTGGTAAACTATCAGGGAAGAACTGTAACTTCAACTCTTCATCGCTATTAATTGCTTTATTTAATACGTCTTTAGACACGCCACCAAAATCACCTAAAGATAATACTCTACCTGTAGTCGTATTGAAAGTAAACGCCTTCACAGTATTCAAGCCATTCGCTGCTTGATCACCAATTGTGTAGGATTTAATTAATACACTAAAAATCCCTTTATCATTAGCTTCTACATCATAGGTAATGTATAAATTTTCCTTCATATCAGCTTTTAGATTGGATTTTTCTAAATTCTTCTGTAATGTCTGTACATATTTTGTAATACGATCATTAATTTCCTTCGTTACAACAGGGCTAACTGAGGTAACAGTTGGATATGTAATATGTAAGCGATCACCTGTTACAGCGACTGGTGAAACTGATACAGCCAAACGTTGATAATAATCATTAGCCTCTGGTACTTGTACTAAATCAGCTTCTCTTGCTAATTCATCGGATTCTTCCCATAAAGCTTTATTCGTTGCAGGCGCAATATCTTTTGAAATTCGTTTCGTCATAATACCCGTTGTATTATTATGGGCTTCAGTTGGGGTAGCAACAGCTACTACATCACCATTATTATTCACAATAGCAGCAGCTGGTTCTGCGTTAACCTTTACGACATCCACATCAGCAGCTTGAACAGCGCCTGTAGCCCCAAAAGCAACTGACCCAATTAAAGCTGCTAACATATATGATTTAAATACACGTTTCATAACAAAAACCTCCTCAAAATATTAATTTTAATTATACTTTTATTGATATATACATAGTATATATGCATAAAACATATGATTAGTATAACAGCTTGTTATGAAAAATTCATGATGAACCGAAATGTATACAATATAGTTCATGACAAATTATTGAATTTTGTCCGTATATTTTGTACAATTGTCTAGTAAGGATATTATTTTATGTATTTATTTTTAAAACAGAAGTAAGGAGGATTAGTATGAAGCATGATTTTATGAGTCATGACTTACATCTGCCGGAATTAACGTTTCGCGGTATGCTACTAGGCGTACTTATAACTATTATCTTTACCGCGTCCAACGTTTATTTAGGGCTTAAAGTTGGGTTAACCTTCTCTAGCTCCATTCCTGCAGCCGTTATCTCTATGGCTATCCTACGTTTTTTCAAAGACTCTAACGTTCTTGAAAACAACATGGTACAAACCCAAGCATCTGCTGCTGGTACATTATCAGCTGTTATTTTCGTATTGCCAGGCCTATTGATGCTAGGCTATTGGCAAGGCTTCCCTTATGGTGAAACATTATTACTCTGTGCCTGTGGTGGTTGTTTAGGTGTATTATTTACTATCCCGCTACGCCGCGCAATGGTTGTAAATAGTGATTTACCATATCCAGAAGGTCGCGCTGCTGCTGAAATCTTAAAAGTAGGTAGCCAAGCTCACTCTGATGAAAACGGAGCTTCTAAATCAGCGAGTGGTATGAAAGAAATCGTAAGTGGCGGTATCTTTGCTGGTATTATCAGCCTTTGTACCAATGGGTTCCACTACTTAGCTGGTGAAATGAGTTTCTGGTTTGGTGTAGGCCGTGGGGTTACCCAATTCCCACTCGGTTTCTCAACGGCACTGTTAGGTGCTGGTTTCCTTATTGGTATTGCCAGTGGTATCGCTATTCTAGTAGGTATGATTATTGCTTGGGGTGGTTTCGTACCATACTTAACTAATGTCTTACCTATGGGTGATGCTAAATCCGTAGAATCCTTTGCTATGGCCGTTTGGAAAGAAAAAGTTCGTTTCATCGGGGCTGGTTGTATCGGTATTGCCGCTATCTGGACATTAATTACCTTAACTAAACCAATCATTGAAGGTATGCGTATTTCCATTAAAAACATGAAAATGTCTAATGAAGAACGTGATACCCATCGTATGGATACAGATATGAAACCTTCAACTGTGGGTCTCGTATTCTTAGTTATCTTAATTGGTCTTGTTATCTGCTTCTACTCCTTCGTAAGCGCTGTTGATATTAATCCAGCTCTTATGTGGACTCTCGTTGTATGTGGTATCGTCATTGCCCTTTGCATTGGTTTCTTCGTAGCCGCCGCTTGTGGTTACATGGCTGGTCTTATCGGTACTTCTGCTAGTCCAATCTCTGGTATCGGTATTTTAGGGATTATCATTTCCTCCCTTGTAGTCTTTGCCATTGCCTCAGCTAATGATTTATTTGCTACCGAAGCAGGCGTTAAATTCGCAACAGCCATGGCCTTATTTATGACCAGTGTAGTTGTATGTATCGCAGCTATTTCCAACGATAACTTACAAGACCTTAAAACAGGTCAACTCGTAGGGGCAACCCCTTGGAAACAACAGGTAGCCTTATTAATTGGTTCTGTAGCTGGTGCTATTGCTATCGCTCCAGTACTTAACCTTTTATATGAAGCCTATGGTTTCACTGGCGCTTTACCTCGTGCTGAAATGGATCCATCGGCGGCTTTATCTGCACCACAAGCTACCTTGATGACTACTATTGCTCAAGGTATCTTCAGTTCCAATCTTGATTGGGATTATATCCTTATTGGTGTTGGTATCGGGATTATCGTTAACTTAATTCTCAAGAGCACAACAGCTACTTTATCCTTACCTCCACTAGCTATTGGTATGGGTATTTACTTACCACCAAGCCTTGAAATGCCACTAGTAATTGGTTCTTTCATGAGCTACTTCGTAGGGAAATACTTAGTAAAACGTGCTAAAGAACGCAGTGGTGAATTAGCAGATGCTGATGTAGAACAATGTAACCGTCGCGGCGTACTTTTTGCGTCTGGTATGATTGTTGGTGAAAGTTTAATTGGTGTATTGATTGCGGTTATTATCGTTATTTCCGTAACCTCTGGTGGTGGCGAAGATCCACTTGGCATGGTTGGCAAAGATTTTGCTAGTACCGCTGAATGGCTTGGCCTAGCAGTCTTCCTCATTACAATTGCTTACTTTGTAAATCTTGTATTATCTACAAAATTCAATCGTGAAGAAGCATTAGCAATCCAACGCATCAATGAAGAAGAACATAAATAATATCTTACAATGAACGTGTAAAACCGTTATACCTTCTATTAATTAGAGGTATAACGGTTTTTTATCTTGAAAAAATTTTAATAAAATTTTACACCGCCTAGCATTTCTATTTACAATACTATGTTTAAATGGAAAATAGAGAGTGCACTAAATTTAATTATTTGTATTATAATCCCTTAAAGGAGGTAAGGATACATCATGAAATGCAAGGCTTTATTAGCAGGTCTTCTTTGTATGACATCCGCATTAATCTTTGCTGGCTGTGGTAATTCCACATCAAATACTACACCAGCCAATGACAAAGTAGTAGAAATTGAATATTGGCATGTAGCCTCTGACAGTTTTGGTGGACAAACCGTTCGCGAATTAGTCGCAGACTTTAACAAAACTCACCCCAATATTAAAGTCACTGAAAAATTTAATCCTGATATGTATAAGGGATTAACACAAAATCTACAAGCTGCTCTCGCCTCTGGCCAAACCCCCGATGTAGTACAAATGGGCTGGAATTTTCTAAATTATGCACATGAAAATTTTGAAAATGATGATATTAATACAGTATTTGCTAAGGCCGGCGATCCTGACTTCATTAAAAATACCTTTGAACCTAATATTGCACGCTTAGCTCAAACAGCAGACGGCAATCAAGTAGGTGTACCGTATTCCTTATCAGTTCCTGTCCTCTACTATAATCCTGACATCTTCAAAGCGGCCGGATTAGATCCTAATACGCCTCCTAAAACTTGGGCTGAAGTACAACAATATGCTAAACAAATAAAAGAAAATACTGGTTCGCCTGCTTTCTTCATGCAAGAATATGCGGATACTTGGACTAATCAGGCCTTAGTAGAATCGAATGGCGGCACTATGCTAATCCAAAAAAATGGTCAATGGCAATCCGGTTTTGATACGCCCGAAGCAGCGCAAGGCTACCAAGTTATTGCCGATATGATAAAAGCGGGTACTGGTTTACATGCTACTAATGAAGAAGGGTTCCAAAGCTTTACATCCGGTAAACTAGCCATGGTAGCAACCACTATCGGCAAACGTGCCAATTTTGAAAAATCCTCCCAATTTAAAGTGATGACCACAACATTCCCTGCTTTTGATAATAAGCCTGTTAAAGTTCCTGCTGGTGGTAACTTCTTAATGATTCTATCCAAAGATGAAGCGAAACAAAAAGCCGCTGTAGAGTTTATTAAATACTTAGAAAGTGCTGAAAACTTAACTAAATGGGATACTGGTACCGGTTATTTACCACCACGTAAAAACATGGATACCGAAGGACCTTACAAAAAACTAATCGATGAAAACGACAACATTAAAAAGGCAATGGCTATGCTCCCTAATGTAACACCTTGGGTTAGTTTCCCTGGACAAAATGGACTTCAAGCCGAACAAGTTCTAATCGATGCACGAGATGTAATCCTTAATGGCAGTCAAACCGCTACCGAAGCATTACATCAAGCAGCACTCAAAATTAATGAATTAATAAAATAAAAAATTTCTAATCTCTCATTCATCAATCAACTAATTTGCTATAGAGGGGTACCTTGCGGGGATTCCATCTAAAAAATAGAATCAATAGATATTACCTATTGGTTCTATTTTTAATTATTAATACTTGTATAACCTATATAACGAGGTATTGTTATGAATAAACTTACTAAAACTGGCTATTTACTATTTTTACCAGCCATGCTATGTTTTCTCATATTTTATTATTGGCCACTAATCGTCAATATAGGCATGAGCTTTTTTTCCTGGAATATGGTAAGTTCAAAAATTAAATTTGTTGGCTTAGATAATTATATAGATGTATTACAAAATGGAGAATTTTATTCTATCATCATTAATACTATATTATTTGTAGTGTTCTTATTGATTTTTAACTTCATACTTCCTTATATTTACTCTTATACCTTAGCGTATATATTAAAATATGGGAAAAATCTATATAAAATATTCTTTTTCATTCCTTCCCTCTTTAGTTTATCTGTAGCAAGTATTTTATTTTTATGGATCTACAATCCATTAGCCGGCCCTATTTTTACGATTCTACAAACCTTTGGCTTAGAATCACCTAGATGGTTAAAAGAACCTATTTTAGTTATCTTCTCTATCAGTCTCATTATTGCCTGGAAAGTATTTGGCTATAATTTTATTCTTATGTTAGCCGCCATGATGTCAGTTTCAAAAGAAATGATTGAAGCTGCTCGCTTAGAAGGGGCTTCTGATTGGATGATTTTACGAAATATCATTATTCCACAAACCTCCTCTTCTGCGATTTATGTCTTTGTTATAACTGTAGTATTTGGCCTACAGTATGTAATGATTCCTGTCAATATTCTCACGCAAGGTGGCCCAAATCAAGGCAGTGCTAACCTAGTATATGTAATATATCAATATGCTTTCGTCTTTTACCAAGTAGGCAAATCAGCAGCCTATGCGGTTGTTACTATGATTCTATTCGTACTCTTTGCCTGGTGGCGTAATAAAGTATTAGACAAGAAGGTTTACTATGAAAACTAATGTAAAAAAAGAACTACTGGGCCATATATTTTTAATCCTTTCTCTAATAATTTGCTTATGGCCTATCATTTTCTTATTATCAGCCTCCTTTAAAGATCTAAACCAAATCTTCCAATATCCGCTCAATCCCTTACCGGAAAACCCAACCTGGGCTAACTATACAACCGTATTAGAGCGATTCCCCATCTTTCAATTTACAGGAAATACATTCTTTATCGCTATTACGGTGACTCTATTTAAAATTATAACTAGTCTTTTAGCTGGCTTTGGCTTTGTGTATTACCGCTTCAAAGGCCGAGAATTTCTATTCAATTCGATGGTGCTTACCTTCTTCATTCCTATGTCCGTATTAATTATGCCTAACTATCTTCTCATATCCTCTATCGGTTTATTAGATACTGCCTTTGGCGTAATCCTAGTAGAAATGGTAGATGGTATGGGCATATTCCTTATGCGTCAAACGATGAGAAGCATTCCCAAAAGTATCTTTGAATCCGCCATTCTCGAAGGCGCTTCACCCCTTTACATTCTTTGGCATATTATAATGCCCCTTGTGCGCCCTTCCATCATCTCTATTAGTATTATGTTCTTTATTAACGCTTGGAACGAATACTTTTGGCCCTTACTCATATTAAAAAGTAAATCAGAATATACCTTAGCCTTAGCGCTCCCTATGTTTATTAGTGCTGAAGGGGGCAGTGAGTGGGGCTTAGCCATGGCTTTGGCCGTCTTAACTAGCCTCTTACCGTTTATCTTATTTATCATTTGTCAAAAATATATTCTTAACACATTTATTCAAGCAGGAGTGAAAGGATAATGCATAATATTGTATTTGATACAGTTACTAAATCGTATCATGGAAAAGAAATCATTAAGCAACTAAACTTTGAAATCAAAGAAGGGGAGCGCGTTGTTCTACTCGGCCCATCTGGCTCTGGTAAAAGTACCACCTTACGTATGATTGCTGGTTTAGAAACGATTACATCGGGTCAACTTTTTATGGGTAATACTTGTGTAAATGATATCCCTCCAGGCGACCGCAATATTGCTATGGTATTTCAAAATTATGCTCTATTTCCTCATTTCAATGTGTGGGATAATATCGTATTTGGCTTAAAACTTCAAAAACTACCACAGTCTGAAATAGAATTACGTACCAAAGCGGCTATTGATATGCTTAACCTTACTGGCTATGAACATCGATTAATACAATCCTTATCTGGTGGTCAAAAACAACGTGTAGCCCTATGTCGTGCTATTGTAAAACAATCGCCGTACTTTTTGCTGGATGAACCATTAGCCAATTTAGATGCGCAGTTACGTCAACATGCACGCCAAGAGCTCATAAAGATTCATGAAAGTTGTAATTCCACTATGATTTATGTCACCCATGACCAAATAGAAGCCATGACAATTGGCCAGCGTATTGCTATCCTCCATGAAGGAATTTTACAACAATTTGGCAACCCCCAAGAAGTCTATAATCAACCAGCTAACACCTTTGTTGCCTCCTTTATAGGAACACCAGCTATGAACTTATGGGAACTCCCTGTTACAAATGGCCAACTTCACCTAGGATCCACCACACTTGATTTACCAGATACTATTACGGATAACTCTATTATCCTAGGTATTCGCCCTGAAAAACTAAAAATAGTTCCTTCTGAAACAGCATTATTACATGGTAAATGTCAATACATAGAAAATATTGGTCATATTCAAAATTGCTTATTAGATTTTTCAAATGATTTAAAAGGTTTCATCCAAATTCCTAGTATGAATGCACAAGTACAGCTTGATGAACAACTCGGTATAACCTTCAATTTAGCAGATGCCTGTTTCTTTGATTCCCAAACCAAACAAAATCTTCAATATAAACTAACACACTAACTCAAATTACATTTTAGATTATAAGGAGTTCCCATGAATACACTTGCAATTAGTGATCTTATATTTCCTGCCTTTGCTAAAAACCAACTAAAAAAGATTCCTCTATCCTATGGCCTCGAATATTTTATTGAATTTGGCTCTAATGCCTATTGGGAACAGCTCTTTCCTCTATTAAATAGTGACCAACGCGCCATTTCATTACACGGACCTTGTGTAACTGTAAATCTAGCAGATCCATTGGATACACAATATATGAATCAATTTAAAGAAGCTTTCACCATAGGAAAAAATATCCATGCCGATTTTGTTGTTGTTCATACCAATGAATTTTGGCTAGGTCATAGAACAGAATGTCAAGAATTAGTAATCAAACGGTTACAAGAACTAGCTGCATTTACTCATTCAATCAATGGTCCCCTTATGGCGGTTGAAAATGTAGGTCTTCACGAAAATAATTTATTTAACGAAAGTGAGTACATATCCTTATTTGAAACCATTCCCCATATTGTGTCTATCATTGATGTTGGTCATGCCAATGTAAATAACTGGGATTTACACCATGTAATAAAAACCCTAAACTCTAAAATTGTAGCCTTTCATTTACATGATAATGATGGTCAACGGGATCAACACCAACCAATCAATACGGGTACCATTAACTGGCCTGAATTATTTCAAACCATACATACCTATGCCCCTAATGCTACTAAAGTCTTAGAATATGCAAATGGAAGTTTTGCTAATAGCAACGATTTATTGCAACATATAATGACTCTTCAAGATATGCTAACCATAAAATAAGTTTTATCCTGCAACCCTAAATTTCGTATTAGTACATTGTTTTCCCTTATATCTTAAAAAATATCTTAAAATATATACTAAAATATATACCAGAATATATACTAAAAAGCATCTTACTATATAAGCGTATCCTAGCTACGCCTAAAAATTAAAGTAAGATGCTTTTTGCTTTTTATATACTATACGTCTACAACGCATTCCCTCGTTTCACACGCCAAATAGCGATTGTACGAAGTTCATCAATCTTTTGTCGATACGTTTCTGACAAATCGTCTTTTTGCTCATGATATCCAGCAGTATCTAGCCATAATTCATGATTAAAGACAAAAATTGTTGATTCAAAAATACTCGGTACTAAGCTTTCATACGTATCACCATACCGTCCTACTAATTCAGCTAGTGTAGGCGCTATTTGCAGAGAACTAGCAAATGTATTTGTTATCCCAAATCCAGTAGCCACGCCCTTTTCAGAAGCTAACCAATTAGCATCTATACCCGCTCCATAAAATATAATAGGAATTCCTGAATTGGTACGGCGATCTACTTCTTTAGCAAAGGTAAACCGTTCTCCATGATCACCTGTGATTACAAACAAAGTACGAGGATCTAATGTTTGTGCTCGTTTCACGAACTGTCCCATCATTTGATCAGCATACCAAATATGCCCCAATTCAACAATTCGTTTTGAATCATCAGGCAATTCTTTAATACCAGTATTCATTACCTTCGTAGTATCAAAACCAGCTACCTCTAAATCAATATCATAGGGTGGATGATTGCTAGTGGTCAAAATAAAGTGAAATATCTTCTCGCCTTTATGCTGAGCCATATAGGTTTCCACTTCTTTAAACAACACACCATCAGGAACACCCCAAGCATTCCCTGATTTTTGTGAAAAGGAACCGACATCGTGAAACTCATCAAAATTCTGGGCCAATACAAAATTGCGCACATCCTGCCAAGCGCCAAAACCACCGTACCAAAATACCGTTTTATAGCCTAACCGCTTCATTGTTGCCGCAATACCAAAACCATATTTTTCTTTATAAGACTCCCTTTCATAGTTTTCATACAGCCCTGTACTCGGTAAGCCTGTGACATAACCATTAACGGCAGGCATTGTCCCCGTGCCATGTGCTAATCCTTGTAAAAATAAACTATGTGATGATTGAGCCAATGCTTTACCTTCACTCACTAAATAATCACCAGGCCCTTTAAAGGTATCTAAAAATGGCCAAAGTGCATAGCTCTCACCTAATACTAATACAACGGTCTTAGGTTGTTCTTTTAACCGCGGTGTCACTACAGTATGCGTAAAAGCCTCATCAATATGTTTTGCCTGTGGATTCCCGCCATTATTGGCTATATACTCTTTTAATTTTGTTTCAGAAATATCTAATTTAACTGCTTGTGCTAACCGTTTTTCACTAGCATATACTCGATACAAAGCTTGCCCATCATCCAGTACTGCTTCATTTAATACTTGTGAAGAGAATCGACCTGCATTTTCCCAATTAATAGAGCTACTATAAGTAAATGCACCACCAAATCGTAAAAATACAGCACTCATTGCCAATATAAGAAGAATTCCTGCCGTACGCCCTATAAGTTCTTTTTTAGACGTAGGTGCTAATGCCTGTAACCAATGTATTGTTCGCGGACATTGATAATCAATCCAACGCCAAGCACACCACCCTAAAATAGCGCCCACTACTAATGCTACCGGTAATCGCCACAACAGACCATAGGTATCAATAGCCGTCATCAATATAGCATACCAATCATCATTTACCCCATTAATTAACATGCGATTAAAACCAGAATTAAAAATAGTAAAATACGGAATGCGTACAAAGAAAAGAAGTGTGAATACAAGGGTGCCACCATAAGCTAACAAACCGCGCAAGAATTGACGCGGCCATTTGGCCCATAATGTGTATGGAACTGTAATCCCAAAAAATCCCAGAGCCATAAATAGGCCTGCTGTTTTTAAACTAATGCGCAAGCCATACCACATAGTTAATACCCAATCAGTCATAGTCACACTATCATGTAACTGATTGCTAAATATAACAATAAATACCAAACGAAATAGGCTGAATAATACAATAAACCAGCCTAATGTTTTCACATCTTGTAATACACCTTGTGTGAAACGATTAAATCTAGCCATTCATAAAACTCCTTATATTGTACTAATTACTAGTGAGCGACCTAATCCAAACTATATTCACCAGTAATTTCACATTATATATCTGATTTATTATATCACCTCCTTTATTCTTTTAACATCTATTTGCTATAATGAAATCAGTTCTTATTAGGAGGTGAATATATGTCACAACGACTGACAAAAGAAGAATTTTTACACCGTTACGCCCTTGATCGACGCGGCACCAATAGCGTAAAATGGGATGCGTTAGCGCAACGTTTTAATACAACTGATGTACTGCCTCTTTGGGTCGCTGACATGGATTTTAAAGTACCAGAAACAGTGACTGATGCATTAACAACCCGTATTCAACAAGGTGCTTTTGGCTATTCCCTAATTAGCCCTACCTACCACCAGACTTTTATTGATTGGTTAACTCATCATCATGGCTATACACCTAAAAAAGGCTGGCTTCGTTTCACTAATGGTACTATTACTACGCTGTTTTGGATTCTTCATGCCTTTACTAAGCCTAAAGACGCTATTATGATGCTAAGTCCTGTATACTATCCATTCTTCAGCACACCACAAGATACTGATCATATCCCCATTTGTAGCGAATTACAACGCGATGAAACGGGTCGCTACTACATTAATTTTGAAGAGGTAGAACAAAAAATTAAAGAACATAATGTAAAGCTCTTTATTCTTTGTAATCCTCATAATCCTGTAAGTCGCCTATGGTCTGAAGAAGAATTAACTCGCTTATTTACTCTTTGTGAACAATATAATGTTCTCATAATCAGTGATGAAATCCATCAAGATTTTCACTTTGATACGTTTATCCCTGCACTAAAAGTCCAAGAGGGGCGTTTCAGCAATTCCATCATTACCATTACCAGTGCCTCTAAGACATTTAATTTAGCTTCCTTGCCAGTAGCGCATGTGATTATTCCTAACAAAGAACATCGCCATATCTTTGATGCGTATGTAAAAACTATCGATCATACACAATTATCAGTCCTCAACTTAGTTGCTACTGAAACGGCGTATCAAACCGGCGATATATGGCTTACGGGCCTATTAGCTACCATTCAAAGTAATTATGAATTGCTAAAAGACTTACTGTTAGCTAAAGCTCCGAATATAAAGTTTACGCCTCTCGAAGCCACCTATTTAGCTTGGCTTGACTTTAATGCCTATATAAAACCGGATGAACTGGATGATTTTCTTATCAAAGAGTGTCGTGTAGGTGTTAACACAAGTGCAAATTTCGCACCTGCTACACCAGGTTTTGGACGTTTCAACCTAGCTGCTCATCCTGATACAATAAAAGAAGCAGCAAACCGAATTATTCAAGGCTTACTGCATCGAAATCTTATATAGTCTCTGAAATCTAAATAATCTCTAAGATCTAAATAATCTATAAAACGTATATAATATCAAACGATTAATTCGATAATACTCCTTGATACTATCAGCACAATTACGAATCCAAGATTGATACCCTATCAAACTATTGGAGTTATAGTGGGTTATAGTTCTAAATATGTATTAAAAAACCGTTGCCCTACGCAAATTGTAGAGCAACGGTCTTTTTTATTTAAATTAATAGCATTAACAGGCTAATCAATAATTACCGCTTATATATCACCTAAGAAACGTTTTGCTTCACAATAGTTAACCATACCTTCCACTACTTTTTTAGCAGCACGCATAGCCAACACAACGGTAGCTGGTTTATGTACTACATCACCACCAGCGAATACCCCTTTGCGACTCGTCATACCATATGGCATTTCACGAGTTACTACATAACCATCTTTGTTAACCTCAATCCCATTACCAGGCCCCACTAAACGAGCATTTGGCTTATGACCAATGGCAATAATAATCTTATCAGCTGGAATGGTTTCATAATGGCCCGTCGGCTTAACCGAACCATCTTCTTGTGGCTCTTGCATTTCACAACGTAACCCTTCTACGACGCCCTCACCCTCAACACTTGCTGGTGAAGCATAGAATTTAAATTCAACCCCTTCTTCTTTCGCCTCTTTATATTCTAAAGGATTCGCACTCATATTTTCTTCGCCACGACGATAGGCAACCGTCACGGAAGCACCTAAACGAACACAAGTACGAGCCGCATCCATCGCTACATTACCAGCGCCAATAACAACTACCTTATCACCTTTTTGAACGGGAATATCATCATCCCCAACACGACCATTTTGATGTAATTGTACTGCTGTTAATAAAGCCATCGCTTGTAAAACGCCTGGCTTTTCATCACCACGCATAGGTAATTCCATCGGTACATGGGTACCCGTAGCAATGAAAATCGCATCATAGCCTTCTTCAAATAAAGAATCAATCGTTTTATCTGGTCCAATAATCGTATTACATTCAAAAGTAACGCCTAACGCTTTTAATCGGTTAATTTCACGATGCACAACTTCTTTACTTAAACGGAACGCGGGAATCCCATATAATAAAATACCACCTGGTTCATCTTGCTTTTCAAAGATTGTAACTTCATAACCAAGCTTTGCCATATCACTAGCCACTGTTAATCCTGCCGGGCCAGAACCAATAATACCAATTTTACCTTGGTCTTTAATAATTGGTTTCATACGACGAAGACCATGCAAACTTTCAAAATCAGCGGCAAATCGTTCTAATTTACCAATATTAATCGGTTTGTTAGCTCGATTTAAAATACAATGCCCTTCACACTGTTTTTCACGAGGACAAACACGACCACATACAGCCGGCAAATTACTCCGTTCCCCAATAATATCATTGGCTTCGCCAAAGTTACCACGAGCTATCGCTTGAATAAAACGAGGAATTTCATTTTCAATAGGGCAGCCTGTACGACATAACGGTTTAGCACAATTTAAACAACGTTTAGCCTCTGCTAAGGCTTCCTCTAAGGTATAATCTCTATCTTCTGTATAACCAGCTTTAACAGCTTGTTCATTTCTATCTAATCCAACCATGGATAAACCTCCTCTATTTCTTCTTGTTGATGATTTCATCAATTTAGCTATATTTTACCTATCCCCTACAATATAAAATTAATTCTAATATACCATAACGCCCATAGCTAGTAAATAGCTAGCCCCTCGCTTACCGTGCGAATAATACCAAAAAAGTCGTCATTTGCTAATTTGACAACAAATGGCGACTTTTAGTTTAACTATTTACTTGTTTTTAAGTTTACCTAATTATTTTTAAAACAGTAACTATTATTTCTCTATATCCTTAATAATATATCACAAAAATTAGTTCATAAGGCCATAGAACATAGCTGCTACTGTAATTAAGCCAACGATAATAACAAAGTAGTTAGAAACACTTTGATATTTTTTCATTTTTTCTACCTTACGTACAGCTACCATAGGCATAAGTAATAAAATGAAAGCTACTGCTGGGCCACTTAGTGTTTCAATAATCCCTAAAATACTTGGGTTTAAGTAAGCAATTAAAGAACAAGTAATCATCATGAATAACAAGATAATACGGTCAATTGTTTTTTCATTGAAGGATTTCTTATTTACTTTACCTAAGTCAATAATAATATCGCGTAAGCCTTCATAGGCTCCTACATAGTGACCTAGGAAAGATTTTGTAATCGCTACAAAAGCAATAATTGGAGCAAACCATGCAATAAATGGAGTATCGAAATGATTTGCTAAATAAGAAAGAATAGAGATATTTTGATCTTTAGCCGATTGTAAGTCAGCTGGCGATAAACTAAATACACAGCTATATACAAAGAACATTACAACTACAAACATTAATAAAACAGCATACCGTTGAATATCACGAGTTTTCTTATCAACTTGATCATCACCATATTCATGACGTTCTTTCATTACAAACGTAGAAATAATAGGGGAATGATTGAAAGAGAATACAAGTACTGGGAATGTCATCCATAATGTCATTAACATCCCCATATTACCGCCTGCTGGCTCAAAAGAAAGAATCGCTGTATTCCACTGTGGAATTAAATAGATACCAATGAGCAATAATGTAGCGATAAATGGATATACTAAATAACTCATAATGCGTACGATAATATCCTGACCCATACGTACAATCGCTAATAAACCTAAAATAACAGCTATCGTAATAATGCCACGATGAATTCCTTCAATCCCCATTTGATGTGTCAATAAGCTGTCAGTCGTGTTAGTAATTGCTACAGAGTATAATAACAAGATGGTATAAATACTAATAAAATACACGATATTGAAAAGACGAGCTGCCACAGGACCCCAGAATTCTTCAACGGCACCAATAATACCTTTATCTGGTGAAGACGAAGCCATAACCATACGCGCTAAAGCACGATGCGCATAAAAAGTAACAGGAAAAGCAAATAACGTAATTAAGATAAGAGGTAAAATACCACCAATCCCTGCATTAATTGGTAAAAAAAGAACGCCAGCACCAATAGCCGTACCAAATAGACCTAACATCCAAACCGTATCTTGCTTGTTCCATTTGCTAGCATCCAAAATTGGGGTACTCACACCTACTTGTGTTAGTGTTTCTTCTTGTACAGGAATCTCACCTTGTACCGGTATGTCCTTTTGGACCATTGTTTGTTCATTCAACATAACCATTACTCCTTAAAATGTAACCTCATAAAAAACACGCATACCCTTTCCTAAATATAAGCCCCCAAAAATCCGTTCAGGAAAGACATTTCATATACGTATGATAGCATGGCATGATTAAAATGACAACTAATCATCATGATTGTATCGCATAGAGTGTACATTCACCGTGTTCAATTATCTATAGAGTAATGTTTTCTATTAAATATAAAGAAATAATAAAATAAAAATAAATAATTATATGCTTTTAAAGTGTATTAAAATTTAAATATTTTAAATTTCTTTGTTTTAATATAAATTTCTCATTTTTTTAATAAAATAAGGTATAATATCCACCCCAAAAAGATACTTTAAAATTAAACGCTATGTTGAAAAAATACCTATATTTTCTTGAAAAAAATAGGCAAAAAGTTACCCATTTTTCGCTGACCTTAGCCATGTATGCTTATTTAATATAACGTATATAGTATTTGGGAATTACTTTCAAATAAAAAAACCACAAGACCTCATGGCCTTATGGTTACTGAATTTTTATGGTGCGCC
This sequence comes from Veillonella criceti, assembly GCF_900460315.1. Taxonomy (NCBI): domain Bacteria; kingdom Bacillati; phylum Bacillota; class Negativicutes; order Veillonellales; family Veillonellaceae; genus Veillonella; species Veillonella criceti. Next base: position 1,545,179 of record NZ_UHIO01000001.1, read on the forward strand.
TAGGCGGAATCGAACCACCGACACGCAGTTTAGGAAACTGCTGCTCTATCCTACTGAGCTATAGACGCATGTATAACATACCATGCACTTTAGAAAGCCACCATTACTTCCTCTATACTAAGTACGCATGTATGTATATATTATAAACGGAATGCTCACATATCGCAATATCAGTGGATATATCCTCTATTCACAAAAACTTATACACAGAGTTATCCACTAATTTATTCACTTATCCACCTTTTTACATAACTTACACACAAGCTATACACAATATATCCACAGAATTTTGTGTATATTCTGTGGATATATTCGTAAATATGTATCAAGTTTTAATCTATCCCCGTGTATAACGTGTTTCAAGTAAAGCTAACCACAACGTTTTTATTCGGGAAAATACATAGTGTCATCAATTTCAATAGGACGGCTCCAATCAACTTGTACGTCCGTACGACCCCACATAACAGTTAAAGCAAGTTTCAAGTCAGCTAATGAGGCTAAGGGATCAACTGTAACTGTTTCATAAGTGTCTAAACCTGTAGCCTTTTCTATGGTTTGAGGCGTATGTAAATACTCCCAAACTTTTTGTTGCCATTCTTCGGCAGGTAATACGACAGTTACCTCATGATTTACCTTGTTATATCCGATATATCCTTTTTCATCCACCCCATAATGGATGGCATAGTATGCTATGTCACTCATTGTACTTGCTCCTTTACATTATTATTGGCACTTACTCTTTTCCTATTTAACCACATCTAGACCTATCTATGCAATGCTATTTGATTAAATTTTATCGTATTAATCGTAAAATTACCAGTAAAAATTCACAATTATGAATAAATGCATTACTTAGGTTCCGCCTTATAATACACCGCATACATAATTGGCAGCACAATTAAGGTTAGAATAGTTGCCACTAATAAACCACCACTGAACGCGATAGCCATAGGTGACCAGAAAGCACTACTCATTAATGGCACCATCCCTAAAATAGCCGCTAAGGCTGTTAGCATAATAGGTCTAAATCGCAAGATAGTTGAACTAATAATCGCTTCATAAGTACTTTGTCCTTCACGACGATGTAATTCAATCTGGTCAATCAAGATAATCGAGTTACGGATAATCATCCCACTTAAGGAAATCACACCTAATACAACCATAAAGCCCATTGGCGTATTAGTTAAGAGCATTGTTAATACAACCCCAATTAGACCAAGTGGAGCCGTTAATAATGCCATTAACATAAGTGGAATCTTTTTCAATTGGAACATTAAAATCGTCATAATTAAACAAAGCATAATAGGCATTGGCGCTTTTAAATTATCCATAGCAATATTACTACGTTCTGCGGAACCGTCTACCTCAATGGTATAACCAGCTGGTAATGTTTCACGAACCGTATCTAATTTCTTATTTAAATCATTAGCCAATGAATTGGCCATAACTGTAGGTGGTACATTGCCATGAACGGTAATGGTCGGTTCCATATTACGACGCCAAATAATTCCATCTTCATTGCCTAAGGAAATCGTTGCAATCTGACTTAATGGCACATAGGCGCCTGAACCTGTTTGAATAGGAATATTCTGTAACACACTCATATTATGTTCTTCATTGCCACTCAATTTAAATTTCATTGGAATCGTCTGATTGCCTACATAATATTGTCCTACGGTTACACCTGAAATTTTACCTTGCAAATCAGTAGCTACTGAATAACTATCAACCCCCATCAAACGTGCTTTAGCCGGATCTATTTGCACTTGAATGGTTGGTGTATTATCTGGCCAATCTTCAGAAATATCCGTTATATCTGAATACGTTTTAAATACATCCTTAACTTCATTAGCTATTTCTTTTACTTTTACCGTATCTGGCCCTGAAACACGGAACATAATTGGATATTTAGAAGGTGGTCCTGTTTGTAAAAACGTCATATTAATTAAAGCTGAAGGAAAGGTATCATTCAAAGTTTCTTGTAATTCTGTATATAACTCATTTCTATCTTCTAATGAATTAGCTACAATCACATATTGCATAAAATTATTACGCTCTACTTCAGGATCTAACGTAAGAATAAAACGTGGGGCCCCTTCACCAATATGTGCTGAATAATGATTAATTCGTTTATCACCACTCAATAAGGAGTCTAACGTTTCAGCTTGTTCTTTAGTATATTGTAAGGAAGCACTTTGAGGAAACTGCACTGACACCATAATTTCAGGCCGTGTAGAAGCTGGGAAAAATTCAACTTTAATTAAAGGCACACTAATTAAAGATACAACAAATAAAACGACTGTTGTAATTAAAACAATTTTACGATGCCCCATAGCCCAATGTAGAAACTTTTCAAAGCGTTGTAAAAAAGCTTTTTGTACGCGTACGGCTTTAGTTTCTGCATGATTTTCTTTAATGCGTATTAAGCGACTCCCCAAAACAGGACTGACCAAGACCGACGCAAACCAAGATAATAACAATGCCATCGCTACTACAATAAATAAGGAATGGGTAAATTCAGCGACTGAACCTTCCGATAAAAAGATTGGTAAAAATCCTGCACAAGTAATCAACGTGCCACTAAGCATTGGAAAGGCTGTTGATGTATAAGCAAAGGTAGCTGCTGAATGCGTATCTAAGCCTTCTTCCATCTTAAGCGTCATCATTTCTACAACGATAATCGCATCGTCTACGAGAAGACCTAAGGAAATAATCAAAGCCCCTAAACTAACTTTATGTAAATCAAGACCATCAGCATACATCCCTACAAACGTAGTGGCTACAACTACAGGAATCGTTAAGGCTACCACAAGGCCACTGCGTACACCTAAAGAAATAAAACTTACCACTAATACAATCGCTATCGCTTCAAATAGTGAACGCGTAAATTCACTAATCGACTCATCTACGACTTTTGGCTGATTTGATACTTGATCAATCTGTAAGCCAACTGGTAATTCTCCTTGATACGAATCAAGTTTAGCCTGTAAAGCTTTACCAAATTCAATATTATTAGCCCCTGGATCCATTGATACAGCAATACCAATAGCTGGTTTACCATTAAAATAAAATAATGGACTTTCTGGTTCCCCATAATCGAGACGAACCGTAGCCATATCCCCTAAACGAAGCGTTTGCCCGTTTACCTGTAGTGGCATTTCACGAACAGACTCAACACTGTCAAAGAGGCCATTCACACGAAGATATACATTATTGGTATCCGTATCAATCATGCCGGCTGGTGCCATCGAACTTTGCTGTTTTAATGCATTTAAAATGGATTCACTACTTATATGATACGATGCCAACTTATCTTTATCCATTTCTACATATAAAGTTTGTTGTTGAACCCCTTTTAAATCAATACGTTTAACATTAGGGACTGTTAATAATACACGCTTAATTTGTTCGGCATAGGCACGTTTTTCTTCATAGGAATAATCTTCCCCTGTTAGCGCATAAATCGTACCATACACATCATCAAAACGGTCATTAATAATTGGTCCCTGTACACCAGATGGCAATTTTGGCCATTCATCATTCACCATATGACGCACTTCTGTCCAAGCAGCTCGTACTTGTTCATCAGGTAAATTTTCTTTTAAATTAATATAAATAACTGTTTTGCTACCATCAGTAAAACTTTTTGTATAATCAAGACCTGGTAAATCACGGATTTTTTCTTCCAATTTATCCGTTACTTGCTCCGACATTTGGGCTGGCGAGGCCCCTGGCCAAGTAGCAGCCACAACCATGGTACGAATGGTAAAATTAGGATCTTCCATGCGACCAATTTTCATAAACGAAAACGTACCTATCGCAAAGAGCATAGCAATAAAGAAATAGATAATCGATTTATGTCGTAAAGCCCAATCAGCTAAATTAAAATTACTCATACTCGTACCTTAGCCCCTTCTTCTAATTTATCAGTACCAGCTGTTACAATACGATCACCAGACTGTAAGCCAGAAGTTACCTGCACACTATTCGCTCCCATAGGGCCTAAGGTAACAGATATTAATTTAACAGTATGTTCTTTAGTTACTACATACACTTGCCCTTTACCATTCTGTTTAGGGTCACGAGTACCTACTAAGGCAGTCAAAGGAACTTCTATAGCTTGTCCATTAGATTGATTAAAAGCTACATTGGCCGTCATTCCTAGCTGCAATTGCGTTGGTCGATTTGACAAAGCAACTTTTACAGTATATGTACGTGCTGTTGCATCAGGCACTGGTGAAATTTCACGAATAATCCCCTTAGTTATTACATTTGGCAAAGCCCAATACGTTACATTTGCTTCGGTACCTACTTGTACGGACGCCATCATCTGTTCTGGCAAGGAAATCACCGCTTCAGGTTCATCACCTACAGCAATCATACCAACCGTTTGACCGGCACCTACCACTTGCCCTACTTCAATCGTACTCGCTGTAATAATCCCATCAGCTGGTGCAACAAGTTGCGTATAATTTTGCTGGTTTTCACTCGTCTGTACATTAGCTTGTGCTTGTGCCAATTGAGCTGCCGCTACTTTATACGAATTTTCCATCTGATCTAATTGTAATTGACTCACTGCTTCCTGTGCATAGAGTACACGATATCGTTCTACATTCGTCGCCGCTAATTCATATTGAGATTGAGCCGCTGCTAAGGCGCCTTGTGCATTCTGCAATTGACTACTCGTATCACCTTGATTTAACACAGCCAATATTTGGCCAGCACTCACTCTATCGCCTACATTAAAATTCTTTTGAATAACACGTCCACCAATTTGAAAGGATAAAGCTGTTTCATAACGGTTTTTTATAGTACCTGATAAGCTATTTTCATTGCTAGCCGATTCTTTACCGACTACCATCGTTTTAACCAGTGGTGCTTGTTCCTTTGTTTTAGAATCACTACCACAACCACTAATAAAAGCTAAACAGCTTATCATTAATACACAAAAAATCATATGTTTACTTCTAAGGGAAGACCACATAATAAACCTCCTTATAGAGACTGTATCATTAGAACTTTAACCAACTTTGCTACTTTTAACTTTATTACTTTTATTATATAATAGACACCTTATTTTTCAATGGAAACTAATACTTTTCCATGTAAGCCACCTTTTTTTACTTTAATGAAAGCGGTTTCACTAGCCTCTAAAGGATATATACTATCAATAGCTGGTTTATAATCAGATTGTAAAAGAATAGCCAATGTGTCTTGTAATTGCTCACCATTTGGTGCTACCCACATGAATTCATAAGTTTGCTTTCTTTTTCTAGCCCTTCTACGAACACCATACGATGCAAGAGCTAAAATCCATTGACGCCACCAACTCAAGCCTAATGATTTAGCAAAATCAGCCGTAGGCATCCCTTTTAAAGTCAGTACTTTACCATTGATTTTAACTAATTGTTGTACTACGTTAGTAGTATTGCCTCCAACCATATCAACGCCATAATCAACTACCTCTTCAATTTGTATAGCTTCTTTACTTTTATAATCAAATACTCTGTTTGCACCGAGTTGTAAAATATTAGAGGCTTCTTTCTGATTACCGCTTACATACATTGTTAAGCCTTTGTGTTTACCCAAAAGAACTAACATAGCACCAACAGCACCAGTACCACCGGCTATAAATATAGTTTCGCCCTTTTTACATTGCAATTTTTCTAAAATTTGAGCCGCTGTTAATAAAGCTACCGATAAGGTAGCACCATCTTGTTCACTCAAATTTTTGGGTAAGAGCGTAATAGCACTGGAAGGAACTGCTATGTATTCAGCTAAGGTCCCTTCCCAAGCCCCCATCACGACGTCACCAATTTCAAAGTCAGTAACAAGATGACCTTTAGCTACAACTGTGCCTACCATTTCAGCTCCTAGGGTATACGGTAATTGAATTGGCTTTATAATATTAATCGTTCCTTCTGCAAATAAATTATCCACTGGATTAACACCAACATAGGATACGTTGATAAGAACTTCATGCTCTTTAGGTTCTGGTTTTGCTATATTATTGATTGTAATTTGAGGTTCTTTTCCTTGTTTAACAATTTGTACGGCTTTCATATAATCGACTCCTTATTAATCCTTTATTAATCACTTATTTATTACTTAATAACTATATTTTTTATTATTTCTGGATTATATTGTTCAATATGATTACGCATTCTATGAATCACATCGGCTAATGATGTCTGTTCTAATTTTTCTCTTACTAACTTATTACATTCGGCTAACAAATCTTCTAGCGTAGGTCTAATAAACTGACCTACTATACACTGATCATTAGCATTAGTATGGATATCCCAAATATATAGAGTATCCGTACCTTGTATAGCCTTATAAATTTGCCACAAAGTAAGTTCTGCTTTAGGTACAGCTAACTGAATCCCTACTTTACCTTGCTGACTACAAATAATGTTTTGTTTTTTTAATAGAGCTAAAATCTTACGAATATAGCTAGCATTTTTATTAACACTTCGACCAATTTGTTCTGACGTTAAATCCTTTGGTCCCTCTGAAATCATAATCAACATATGAATAGCTACAGAAAATTTTACATCTAACATAATAACTCCTTTAACATATTAGATAGCCATTTAAGTATATATATTTCTATCTAACACAATACTTGTATCAATATCTAATACAACTATTATATCATAGATTAACTGTAAATCTTTAGACTCATAAAAAATAAAATCCCCATAGCTCATTTTCTTCAATGAACTATGAGGATTTTTATTATATGTGTAATATTTTATAACTACTTTATAACTTAACTATCTTTATTTTCATCTGTTACTTCATCTATAACAGGTTCATGGGTCACCATAATTTTATCAATACGAACATTGTCCATATCGACAATTTCAAAGGTGTAATCCTCCCATACATAGCGTTCTAGCTCTTTAGGGATACGACCGAATAAATACATAAGAAAACCACCGACTGTTTTGTATAAATCTTCATCTTCACCAGGTAATTCCTTTGTAATATTAAAATAGTCTTTAAATTCGTCAATACTCAATAAGCCATCCACTAACCAAGTCGTATCACTACGTTGAATCACACGATTTTCTTCTTCTTTTAATTCATCTTCACTAGCAGGCATTAATCCCACTAATTTTTCCATAATATCGTGTAAAGTTACCAAGCCACTAAAACCACCATACTCATCAAGTACGACTGTTTCATGAACCCCTTCCGTACGAAATACCTCTAATAATTTCATCAAGCTAATAGATTCCGGTACCATTACAGGTTGCTTAGTACAAGTTTCCACTAATTCTTTTAGCGTTTTATGACCATTTTGCTTCATGTGTTCAGCAAAAACATCGGCTACCACTACTAAGCCTTCTAATTCATCTAAGGAATCTCGCCCTACTGGTAATCGATAATGTGTCGAATGACATAATCGTTCTTTAATCTCTTCTTCGGGACTATTCAAATCTAACCATTTTAGCTGTGTTCGCGGTGTCATTACATCACCAGCATTCAAATCAGCCAAGCGAAAGACATTATCTACTAAACGAGGTTCGTCCTTTTCAAAAGCACCTAGTTCTACACCTTGAGTTAGCATTTTATTAATTTCTAATTCAGTCACCGGTGCTTCTTCTTTATCTTTTACACCCATAACTTTTAATAAAGACGTCGTTGAAACGCTCAGTAAAGCTACTAATGGAGTTGCAACTACAGCAAAATAATGCATAGGTACGGCCATGAAAATAGCAATTTTTTCTGGTGCATTAAGGGCTAAGCGCTTTGGCACTAATTCACCAATAACCAAGGATAAATATGTTGTTAAAGATACAATAATTATGGGACTTACTGAATCAGCATAACTAGCCAACGTAGGTATATATTCTTTAATAACTTTAGCCATCGGTTCTGATAAAGCCGCCCCTGAATACAAACCAGTAACAATACCAATTAAAGTAATACCAATTTGTATCGTTGAAAACATTTGATTAGGATCTTCCGATAATTGAATAGCCCGTTGAGCTCCTTTACTGCCTTTTTCAGCACTATCTTCTAATAAACCTTTACGAGCATTAACAATAGCTAATTCAGTCATTGAAAAAATCCCATTGGCTATAATCAATAATAAAATTATAAGTATCTCCAGACCTACATCACCATCCACTGATTTATCACTCTCCTCTTACTTCAAGTGGATACATTATATAATATGTACTATACAATACTACAAGTACACATGGTATATAGACAACCTATATACTTACCGTATAGTATACCAAAATCTACTATATTTCGCTATGAGTAATCGTAGTTTATAAAATAAGCCTTACCAGACTTTGATTTATAAAGTCATAGTAAGGCTTATATTTTAATTTCATATGCTAGGTTTTATATTCTTTAATTTTTTTATGCTAGACTCTGAGTTTTCTTATTTATTTAAAATCGCTTTAATATCTTCTACGATTAATTCAGGAGATAAATGATAACGAGCTACTAATTCTTTCATTGGTACACGATCATTTACTTCTTTTTTCATACCAATCGTCAATACTTTTACATCAGTTGGCCCATAGAAACGAGCTACTTTTTCACCAAAACCACCGTCTAATACGCCATCTTCTAGCGTAACTACTAAACTATGATTTGCTTTTAAACTTTCCAAAGTTGCTTCATCTACTTCAGAAGATAAACGAGGGTTCACTAAGGTTGCTTCAATGCCTAACTGCGCTTGTAATGCTTCTTTAGTACGTAAACCTAAGTCATAGAAAGCACCAAGACCTAAAATGGCTACCGTATTCCCTTGAGCTGTGACTTCATTTGTCAAAGTTCCTATAAAAGCTTTACCCGCTTCATACGTCTGAACCTTACCACCTGGTACACGAATCATAACAGGCATGTCAGTCTGTTCTAACGACCAATCTAACATAGCGATTAATTCTTCCTTAGTCGCTGGTGATAAAACGCGTAAATTAGGAATATTATTCATCATAGCCATATCAAAGGCACTAGAATGAGTTGCATCCATCGATGAAATGCCACCACCTAGTGGGAAGGATATAATCGTTGCTGGATTACTATTTAAAGCTAAGTCTTGTGTCAATTGGTCATAGGTACGTTGTAAGAAAGTACCTGCATCTAAAATCACTGGTTTAGCTCCATTTTTAGCAAGACCTGCCGCCATAGCTACCATATGTTCTTCAGCAATCCCTACATCAATAAACTGCTTACCGGCTTCTGCACGACGTTCTGCACTAAAACCAGCAATGCCAGGTACACCAGCTGTTAAACCAACTACTGTTTTATCAGCTTTCATTTTTGCTAACAAGTGAGTAGCAATAATTTCATCGTAATGATCTTCTTTCATATAGGCATCAACATCAAAATCTTTCCCCATAATATAATGATAGGATTCTTTATCTGCTTCCGCTGCTGGTAAGCCTTTACCTTTTACAGTAACTACATGAAGGACAACAGGATGATTAGTATCTTTAACCGCTTTAAAAACTTCAATCAAATCATCTAAATTATGACCATCTTCAATAAATACATAGTCAAGGCCCATAGCTTTGAAGAAGTTATTGCTAGCCTTACCTTTACTATCTCGTAATTCTTTTAAATGTGGATATAAACCGCCTTCATTAGGTGCAATCGACATATCATTATCGTTAAATAAAACGATAAAATTACTCCCCAATGTAGCACTTACATTAAGCCCTTCCATAGCTTCGCCACCAGATAAAGAACCATCACCTAAAATAGCCACTACATTACCCGTTTCACCTTTTAAATCGCGAGCTTTAGCTAAGCCAGAGGCTAGACTAACTGCAGTAGATGTATGACCAATAGTAAAGAAATCATGTTCACTTTCATTAGGGTTGGTATAGCCTGAATATTTTGTATAAGACGCTGGGTCAGTAAAGGCTTCTTTACGACCAGTCAACATTTTATGAATATAGGATTGATGGGATACATCAAATACAAATTTATCTTTTGGTGAATCAAATACATAATGTAGAGCTAACGTAGCTTCTACAAACCCAAGATTTGGTGCCATATGACCACCAGTAGCTGTAACCCGTGTAATTAACACATCACGAATTTCTTGGGCTAATGTTTTTAATTCTTCAATACTCATTCCTTTAATATCTTTTGGGGCCTTAATTGTGTCTAATAAACTCATACAATTTTCCTTTCCATACTATCATATATGTTCTAATTGATGATAACCTATGAATCATCAAAAAAACTAGTTATATAAAAATTCCGCAATCTTAAGTAAATATCTTGCTTACTTAAGACTACGGAATTCATTATAAAGCTTGAAGTCAACTTCAAGTCAAGTATTAAATTTTATTTTTCATAATCTCGTTCTAGATTTACTTCTTTTAGTGGAATAACATGTGTCTTATTTTTAGCTTTATAGCTTGCATAAACTAATAAGAATACAGGAATACCAATATAAGCTACACTAGCCCCATACCAGTCAATTGTATCGCCAGTAAAAGCTGTATAGTTTTGACCAGCAATAATGATTAAACAAAGTATCATGGCAAAAATAGGACCAAATGGGAAGAACAAGGCTTTAAATGGAATAGAATCTAAGCTCTTACCTTGTTCGTGGAAAGCACGACGGAAACGATAATGGGCAATAGCAATCCCAAGCCACGCAATAAAACCACTCATACCACTGATATTAATTAACCAGTTATACGCTGTCCCTTCACCAATTAAAGAGGTTAAAAAGGCAAATACACCAAACGCAGCTGTTGCCAATAAAGCAGGTACTGGTACACCACGAGAATTTAATTTTGTAAAAATCTGAGGTGCATCCCCCTCTTTAGCCATGGCATATAACATACGAGTTGAGGCATATAAACCAGAGTTACCGGCTGATAAAACAGCAGTCAAAATGATGGCATTAATAAAGCTCGCTGCAAAAGCAAAACCAAAACGATCCAATACTAATGTAAATGGACTAATGGCAATATTTTCTACACTAGCATTCAATAAATTAGGATCATCGTAAGGAATTAAGAACCCAATAACAGCAAAGGCACCAATATAGAACAATAAAATACGCCAGAAAATAGAGTGAATGGCTTTTGGAATATTCTTTTCAGGATCTTCTGATTCACCGGCTGCTACCCCAATTAATTCTGTCCCTTGGAACGAGAAACCAGCTACCATAAAGATAGCTAAAATAGAGCCAAAGCCACCAACAAAAGGAGCTTCGCCACGAGTCCAGTTTTCAAAGCCTGGCGAAGTGCCACCAATGCCTAAAATCAACATAGTCCCTACAAAAAGGAATACGAATACGGTAATAACCTTCATACTGGAGAAGAAATATTCACTTTCCCCAAAGGAACGCGTTGATAAATAGTTCATTAAAAATAAAGCACATAAGAATAAGGCTGACCATACAATGGCTGGAATCTCTGGAAACCAATATTTCATAATGAGAGCGCCTGCTACCAATTCTGCTGCCAAAGTAATGGCCCAGTTAAACCAATAATTCCAACCTAACGCAAAACCAAAGGCTGGATCTACATACCGTGATGCATAGGTACCAAAAGAGCCTGGTACTGGTAAATAGGTGGCCATTTCACCAAGACTTGTCATCAAGAAATATACCATAATACCAATAAAGCCATAGGCTACTAAGGCCCCACCAGGGCCGGCCGTACTAACGACTTCACCACCAGCAACAAATAAACCAGTCCCAATGGCTCCACCTAGTGCAATCATATTCATATGACGCGATTTTAAACTTCTTTTTAATTTGTTATCCGCTTCATTACTCACTAAACAGCCCCCCTTATTATAAATCCAGATTACGAACTAATTTTGCATTGTCTTCAATGAATTTACGGCGTGGTTCTACCTTATCACCCATGAGAACACTGAAAATTTTATCCGCCTCAATAGAATCTTCTAAGCTCACTTGCAAAATAGTACGATTTTCAGGATTCATCGTTGTTTCCCAAAGTTGTTCTGGATTCATTTCCCCAAGACCTTTGTAACGTTGAATCGTAATATTATCACGACCAATTTCATCGAGCTTAGCTGCCATTTCAGCATCACTATATACATACCAATGACCTTTACCTTTTTTAATTTGATATAAAGGTGGTTGCGCAATATATACGCGCCCTTCTTCAATCAATGGCTTCATATAGCGATAGAAGAATGTTAGTAATAATGTACGAATATGGGCGCCGTCCACATCCGCATCTGTCATAATAATGATTTTATGATAACGACTCTTGGCTAAATCAAATTCTTCCCCAATCCCCGTACCAAAAGCTGTAATCATAGAGCGAATTTCATTATTAGCTAAAATTTTATCTAAACGAGCTTTTTCTACATTTAAAATCTTACCGCGCAATGGCAAAATAGCTTGATAGCGACGATCACGACCTTGCTTAGCACTACCGCCCGCCGAATCCCCTTCGACTAAATAAATTTCAGTCATCATTGGATCTTTTTCCGAGCAATCAGCTAATTTACCAGGTAAAGAACTAATTTCTAACGCATTTTTACGACGTGTTAATTCACGCGCTTTACGAGCTGCTTCACGAGCCCGATTCGCCGTAGTTGCTTTATCAATAATACGTTTAGCTTCTGCTGGATGTTCTTCTAAGAATGTTTTTAACCCTTCTGATACAACAGTATCAGTAATGCCTTTTACTTCACTATTGCCAAGTTTAGCCTTTGTTTGGCCTTCAAATTGTGGATTTAATACTTTTACACTTACAACCGCTGTTAAGCCTTCACGCACATCATCGCCTGATAAATTGCTTTCATTCTCTTTAATAAGACCGGCTTTACGACCATAATCATTTAAGGTACGTGTTAACGCACTGCGGAAACCACTTAAATGAGTACCACCATCAATCGTATTAATATTATTGACAAAAGATAATAAGTTTTCACTATAACCATCATTATATTGGAAAGCTACATCCACCACTACATCATCACGCGTATTTTCCACATCAATAATGGTAGGATTCACAACATCCTTATTTTCATTTAAGAATTCTACAAAGGATACGATGCCACCTTCATACATAAAGCTTTCTACGATTGGTTCTTCTGCTCGTTTGTCACTTAACGTAATGCGCAACCCTTTATTTAAAAAAGCTAATTCTTGTAAACGAGTGCGAAGTACAGCAAAATCAAATACAGTCGTTTCAAAAATTTCAGCATCTGGTTTAAAAATAACTGTTGTCCCTGTATCGGTAGCTTCACCAATGACTTTTAATGGTGATTTTAAATAGCCACGTTCAAAGGTGATTTCATGTTCCTTACCATCTTGACGAACTTTAACAATCGTCCATTCACTTAACGCATTGACTACGGAAATCCCTACACCATGAAGACCACCAGATACTTTGTAGCCACCACCGCCAAATTTACCGCCTGCATGAAGCTTCGTCAATACCAACTCAACAGCTGGCACCCCTGTTTCATGCATACCACAAGGAATACCACGACCATCATCAACAACCGTTACACTATTATCTTCATTAATGGTCACTTCTATATGTGTACAATAACCAGCTAAGGCTTCATCTACACTATTATCAACCACTTCATAGACTAAGTGGTGTAACCCTTTAGATGAGGTACTGCCAATATACATCCCTGGGCGACAACGTACCGCTTCCAGACCTTCTAAGACCTGTATATTATCGGCACTATAATTTTGTTCTGCCATCCTATATCCTCCCTATTTTAGTAGTAATTAACTATATATCGTTAAGATTCTCTTTTTTAAAGATTTACCCTTAATTATACTCTATTTTTATCGTTTTGTGTATAAGCTCACAGGAATTCCCGTTGTTGCACGCTGTAAACGACGTCCTACGCCTGTAATTGACATGCTTAATCCATAAATAGCATCTACGGTAACTAAATAACTTTCAATGGGTTCATCAGGAAATACATGAATCACTTCACTATTTTGCCACTGCTTATTACGCCGGCGACGCCCTTTTAGGAGCGGAATATCTTGTACTACCGCTACAATATCCTCAATAGATACACTATACGTATCTGATAAATGTACAAACATAGATCATTCCATCACTTTCTTAATTATAGGATTTCTTATTTTAATGACGTTCATAATGAGTGCGTTTTTGTTCATATTGAAAACGCATTTTTTTTATTGCATTTTGGACAAAGCCTTTATCTAATTGTTGTGCTTTTTTATGAGTAATCAACATAAGTAACATATATATATCATAATTATCATCTGATGCTTCACGAATAACTCGATTTCTAAAAAAATACACGCACTCTCTGTGAGCTAACTGATAATCAGCCATAGCACAAGGTATAATCAGCTTACATACATCATCATACACTAAGTATGGTTGTTCAAATAACAGAGTTTTAATTGCTTCAATACGCTGTCTATACTCATACTCAGCCTGTTCTTTAGCTTTTAAAGTACAAGCCATACACACTGTATCAGTTGGCCCTACTAAGGAATCACAATGAGCACATGGATGATAGCCATGCGCCTTTAAATACTTAGTTTTCTTATACTGTTTGATTTGCGCTTCTCTAAACGTTTCACGCATAGACGGTTCTGAAATATGGGTAACTACCTGTTCTATAGTGGCAAGTTCAGCTTCACTCAAAGAAATAGCCTCAAAATCTAATAGGGGTCGTTCATAAGTTTCCGTAGCCTGAGTTGCCCCATAAGCTAATACGCCCTCTTCTTTGATATAACTTTGCTTATACATAGAAAGTTCTATATCCGTCATAAGAGTCTTTCCATAATATGCATTAATTTTTTGTAGCAATTGTCGTTTCATCATCTGCAATTGTTGCAAACAAGGGGAGTTTAAAGCGGCAACTTTTAAAATTGGTGGCTGTATCGCTAATAATCGAGTTTGTTTAGCCAGTAAAGGACCCACCACATTAGGCCAATCTTGGTATAGACGCATAACAGCAAAGATTTGGAATACTTTAAACTGATTATACTTAGTCTTTAAATGGGGATCATATTGTGAAAGATATGTATCAGCTTTATAACCAACAGGTCCTGCTGATCGATGTGTATCAGTAATGGATGACACATACTCCATAACAGAATTAGTTTCTATTTGATTAGTAAAATCAGGATTTATCTGTCGCTTATCAGTCTCCGACTCTTCGCTCTTCATGGTCTCACCGCCTTTCACAATTGACTAACGCTACATCCGTTAAATGCTGCACTTCTTCTAAATCAGTCGTAGTAATAAAGGTTTGAATCCGCTTATGAATAAATTGTAATAAATTCTGTCGTCGTTCCTTATCAAGCTCACTTAAGACATCATCAAGCAATAAAATAGGATATTCGCCCACTTCTGACTTAATATATTCTAATTCACTTAATTTAAGTGATAAAATAGCTGTTCGTTGTTGCCCTTGTGAACCAAATCGTTTTAAATCAATCGGCCCTGAAAAAAAGCCTAAATCATCACGATGAGGACCAAAGGATGTATTCATACGATGCCGATCAACAGCTAAATTAGCCTGTAATTGTTCATAAAAAGCATCTGCTTCAGTTATATAAGCACCATTAGCTTGTTGTTGCTCATAGGTTAATTTTAAATTTTCCTTGCCACCAGTTAAACGACGATTCATTAAATCTAAGAGTAAATTAATCTTCCGTAAACTATCAAGCCGTTTTTTTATAATAAAAGAACCTGCTTCAGCTAATTGATAATCCCATTCAGCTAACGACACCGTTGTCTTACCATAAGAATCTTTAAGCACTTTATTACGTTGTTGCAAAATTTTATTATACATTCTCAATTGCTGATAATATAAAGCACTGGTTTGTGAAATTTCAATATCTAAAAAGCGACGACGTAAGGATGGACTCCCCTTAATTAATTGTAAATCCTCGGGACTAAAAATGACCGTATTTAAGGTACCCATTAATTCCTTTTGCAAAATACGATTTCCATTTAAGCGAATATCCTTTTTTTCCTTACCGCTTAAACGTAAATTAATTTTTTGCTTCGTCTCTTTTTTTATAAATTCTACAATAATGCCAGCTTCACTAGCCCCAAATTGTAATAAATCTTGTGTATCATTGGTACGATAACTTTTACCAATCGTACTGACATAAAGGGCTTCTAACATATTACTTTTCCCTACCCCATTAGGGCCATAAAGAACAATAATATGTGGAGGAAATGTCCAACTAGCTTGTTTATAGTTACGAAAATTAACGAGCTCTAAAGAGTGAATATTCACTCGTCAGCCTCCTCTTTAACGACTAATAATGTGCCAATTCCTTGAATTTTTACAATATCATCAGGATAAATTTTCTTACGTTTTTCATGGCAAAGTTCACCATTAACCGTAATTTTTTCATCATCTAATAAAAACTTAACTTGCCCACCAGTTCCAATAATTTGTTCAAACTTTAATAATTGATCTAATTTAATATACGGGGTATGAATTTCAACTTGAATTGGTTCCTCTTTCATTTTCATAGGATCCTCCTAACTCAGTGCTTAATTAGTACGCACTGGTGTTACAACATAGGTATAATTTGGATTATCGTCTTGACGGATAACAACAGGACCATTTTGTTTTAAATACAAATGAATACGATCACCACTACTATGACGTAAAATATCACCAATATAACGGCCATTAAAGGAAATCGTAAATGGGGTGCCATTAAATTCACAAAGAACTTCTTCTTTAGCCATACCAATTTCAGCATTTTGTGTTGATAAGGTCACTTCTTTATCATTCCAATCATAGCGAATGACATTATAGCTAGCATCTTTAGCTAATAAAGATACACGATCAACAGCACCAGCAAAATCCCGACTATTTAATATAGCATTGGAATCAAATTGAGAAGGAATTACTTTTTCATAATCAGGATATTGACCTTCTATTAAACGAGAGAATAAATAAATAGTATCAAATAAGAAGACCACATTCGTACGATTCCAGATAATACGAACCATAGTTGGTTGATCTGTTGGCAATAAACGTGATACTTCCGCCAATGTTTTAGTAGGTATTAGAATACGCATAGCTGATGGCATAGCTTCTGATAAAGTAATTTTTTTTACGGCCATACGATGTGTATCTGTAGCCACCATGGTTAAATGAGTGCCTTCACCTTCTAATAAAGCACCTGTAAAAATAGGACGATCATCATCACTAGCGGCCGCATAGTTGGTCAAATCAATCATTTGCTTAAATTGTTCACCATCTACATCAATATGGTATTCATCATGAATTTGTTCTACCAAATTAAATTCACTAGGATCCATCATGATTAAGTTAAATTGCGAGCTTTCAGAACTGAGCAATAATTGTTTAGTGTCTTCATTAGATTCTAAGGTAATCGTATCTGTTGGTGTTTTACGAACCCATTCTTGGAAGTAACGAGTACTCAATACGATAGTTCCTTCTTCAATAATATTGGCATCAATAGTAATGCGAATACCAATTTCATAATCATTGGCTTGCATTTCTACTTTACCATTTTTAGTTGTCATATAAATAGCACCTGGTAAATTGGAACTTGTTTTATTTTGACTTACCTTGGCTAATGCATTGAGTGCTTTTTGTAATGTGTCTTTTGAAAATTGAATTTTCATAGGTACTCCTTTACTAATACTGATGTGATTAATTTTTAATTATTAGTAGTCTTAGTAGTAGGGATGGTGGATAAGTGGATAAGTATTTGAAAGTAGCATTTTTATTAGGTTTTCCACATGCGTATAAGTATGTGAATGAAAATAAAAAGTTATCCACATATGAACTTAAATTTTCGTAACTGTTTAAAAGTTGGAAGTTAAACACAAATTATAAACAGGTTATTCACAGAGTTATCCACACCCTGAATCGTATTAATTATGACCGTTAATTTTACTGATGATATCGCTTATCATCCGCTTTAAATCAGCATTCTTTTCCATATCTTCACTGATTTTAGTATAGGCATGAATCGCAGTAGTATGGTCTTTTTTGCCAAAGGCTTGTGAAATTTGTGGATAACTTTCATTAATTAGTTCACGACATAGATACATGGCGATTTGTCGAGGATGAGCATATTGCTTATTTCGTTTTTGTCCTACTAATAGTTCTTTCTTAATTTTGAAATAATCAGCAATAAAGTCTTGAATGTAAGTAATGGATAAAATAGTTTCTTCTGTTTCAGGAATTAAATCACGTAATACATAACGAGCATATTCAACTGTAATTTGATCTAATTTTTGTTCCATTTCAGCAGCGCTAATTAATTTAATAAGGGCACCCTGTAAATCACGAACACTGCGATTATAATAGGTGGTACCAAAGAAGCGAATGACTTCATTAGGAATCCATAGATCATGTAAACGTTCTCGTTGTTTATCTATATAGGACTTAGTAATAGCCTCTAAAGTTTCTGAATTAGGTGGTTCAATAGTAACAACTAAACCTGAATTAAAACGAGTTTTTAAACGATCTTCCATTTGGTCCATGTCTTGAGGTAAGGTATCACTGGTCAATACGATTTGCTTTTTGCCATCGGTTAAGGCATTAAAGGTATGGAAAAATTCCATTTGAGTCCCGGCATAGCGATTATCCTGAATAAACTGAATATCATCAATTAATAGAACATCTACTTTGCGGAAGGTATTGCGAAATTCTTCATTCTTTTTAAAACGGATGGCCTGCACAAATAGATTTAAGAAATTTTCACTGGTAATACACATTATTCGAAGTGATGGATAACGACGTTTTATTTCATTACCAATTGCGTGCATTAGATGTGTTTTACCTAATCCAGATTTACCATAAATAAAGAATGGATTATAGCGAGTGGCTGGATTTTCAGCAATATTTTGTGCGGCAACATAGGCCATTTGACTGGAACCACCAGGAATAAAGGTATCAAATGTATAGGCTGGGTTTAATTGCAAAATTGATTTATTGTTTTCATTTAAAATTGTATTGGCATCTGGCTGGGGTGTATCAGCCGTTTCTAAATGAGGAAATAACGAATCAGATCCCATAGCTGGTTCTTCAGGTATATAGGGACGTTTACCATCAATCATTGATTTCTTATGTGTCGTCTCTATTCGAATTGGTTCATCATAGGTCGGTGATGAAGTCACTACTTGCGAGGGTTTATTACTAATAGGCGGTAAGCCATAACGCTGTGCTAATTGCTCATAACCATTGGATATAGGCTCAGTAGGAAGCTGGTTGGTTAATGGTTCTGATTCGTAAGGTGTGCCTGTATAAGACGTTATGGTTGGAGGGAATTCATCGGTGGGCACAGTCTCTTTTGATTCACTAACAATAGTAGGTTCTTTATCACCCACTGTTGTAATAATAATGGTAAGAGTAGAGTTATTTTGTGATAGCCGTTGCCAAATATTATTTACTGAATTACGAAATGCAGTATTAATCATTGGTTCTTTTTCAATGAAATCCCTAATATATGATTGCATTGTCGTTAAGGTAAGTGTTTTGCTTGCTTCATCTAAGGTGAGAGGCAATAAGCGAAGAATGGTGCTCTCTAAAATTTGTTTTGGTAATGTGTTTTCAATATCTTCACGCACCTTGTTCCAAAAATCATTAAGATTTATGTTTGACATACCGTTTCCTTCCTAGGTGTAACATATTGTGAATAAGTGGATAACTAAAATACCTATAACTGTGCATAAGTTTTTTCTTTTTAGTAAAAAAAGAAAAATAAAAAGGTTAACACGTTAGATAAACACTGACTTTATACGTTGATTAGATTAAGTGTGGATAACAAGTGTATAAGTTGTGTATATCCTGTTGATAACCTGTGGTTAGATACTCACAATATGTTTTTCCTGTTTTATTTTGTCACTTAATATTTTATCAGAAAATAGCCACCTTGTCATTGCTAGTTGTGGATATCTTTATGGGGGACTGACGAGCACTAAAAATAGTAGCTAATTGTATAAATGACTACTATATAAGGTATAATATAATAAAAGTATCCACAAAACGCTAAATAAAAAGGAAGATAAAGCACATTACTATTGACATTATAAGGGTTTATATTTATAATTATGCTGTTATGGTATAAGTAATTACTAGACCAATCTCGAGGAGGTGTTTGATACATGAAACGTACATATCAGCCAAATACGCTTTGGAGAAAACGTACTCATGGTTTCCGTGAACGTATGAAGACTATTGGCGGTCGTCTTGTTTTGAAAAGACGTCGTGCTAAAGGCAGAAAGAAATTGTCTGCATAATATAATAGCTTTTAGGCAGGAGAAAAAAACTTGGCGCTGCTGCCAAGTTTTTCTATTCATAATGGCATAGGAAGAAAGTATGAGTGAATTAACGTTTACCCTAGATAAAGCACGAAGAATTCGTAAAAATAATGAATATCGTCTTGTCTATAAACATGGCAATTATGAAGTAGGTCGCCTTTGTGTGGTCTATCGTATGCCAGTAGCTAAACAACCAACCCGTATTGGTTTTGTAACGGGGAAAAAGGTTGGTGGTGCTGTGGAACGTAATCGTGCTCGACGTTTGATGAAAGAGGTATATCGCCTCAATCAGCATGCTATTAGAGAAGGGTATGCCATTGTGGTAGTCGGTCGTGCTCGTATGGCTGAAGCTACTTATGAGCAAGCGCGTAAAGAGATGATGTATCTTTTTAAGAAAAGTAAACTATTGAAAAATAGTGATACTTAGAAAGAGGTGCTTCATGCAACGCAGTATAACCTTATTAATGGGCGCATTAAATTGGCTATTCATTGGATTGGTGCAATTTTATCGCTATGGAATCTCTCCATTGAAGCCTAAAACTTGTCGATTTTATCCCTCATGTTCGACGTATACCTTGGAAGCATTACGCAAATATGGACCTTTTAAAGGCAGTTATTTAGGAATTCGGCGCATTTTACGTTGTCACCCTTTTAATCCTGGTGGCTACGATCCTCTTCCGTAATAACACAAATTTGGAAATGTCAAAGTGTCTGTATGGATGAAATATAGACCATACCATAACGTATATGGACACGCAAAGGCCATTTGTATTCGTCATCAATACTCGTAAGGAGAAGACTATTGGAAATTTTTCAGGTATTAGTTGATTTTATGCGAACCTTGCTTACGTATTGCTATAATCTTACGCAAGCGATTGGGTTCCCAAGCTATGGTATAGCGATTATTATTTTAACCATTGCTATTAAAGCTGTATTAGCACCATTAACGGCAAAGCAGGTTAAATCCATGAAGGGCATGCAAAAGTTGCAGCCTAAGATGAAAGAAATTCAAAAGAAATATAAGAATGATCCACAAAGAGCACAACAAGAAATTGCTAAAATGTATAAAGAATTAGGGGTTAACCCGTTATCTGGTTGTTTGCCATTACTTGTACAAATGCCATTCTTAATTGCTATTTTCTATGCCTTACAAGGGTATCCATATGATCCAGCTTATGAAAGTTTCTTATGGTTGCCAAGTTTGGGTGAAGCGGATCATTTGTATATTTTACCGGTTTTGAGTGCTCTTTCTACATTTGTAATGAGTAAACAGACTGCTGGTGATAATTCTGGCGTAGCGGCAGGGCAACAGAAAGTTATGCAAATTTTCATGCCTCTTTTCATTGGTTACATCAGTTTGAATTTCCCAAGTGGTTTGGTTATTTACTGGGTTGTATCAAATGTATTCCAAATGATTCAGCAGTTCTTTATCTATCGTAATGATAATAAGGAGGCTTAATTATGGATTATATTGAAATTTCGGCAAAAACCATCGAAGCTGCTGTAGCTAAAGGTACAGAACAGCTTAAAGCCGATGGTAAAGTAGTAGCTGATACAAAAGTCCTAGAACAACCATCCAGTGGTTTTTTAGGTATTGGTCGTCGTGATGCGTTAGTGCGTTTATATTTTGAAGAAGCACCAGTAACAGAAAAAATAGCACAAACAGTTAATGAAACAGTAAATACGGTAGCCGAAGAAGTATCTATAGCGGTGGCCGATGTTAAAGTAGCTGTTGATGAGGCTAAAGAAAATGTAGCTGACACTGTTGAAACAACCGTAGAAGCAGCTACGGAAGTAGCCTCTGAAGTGGTAGCTTCTGTAAAACCACAGCGTGAAGCGATTTCAAAAGAAGAACAAATCCGTATTGCTGATAAAGGTAAACAATTCTTACAAGATATGTTTGCTAAGATGGGCTTAGCTGTGCAGATTGAAAAAATGATGACGGCCGATAAGATTACGTTCCAGATTCATGGCGAAGAATTAGGAATTTTGATTGGTAAACATGGTCAAACCTTAGATGCTATTCAATATTTAACTAATTTAGTGGCTAATAAAGAAGTCGCTGGTCATTGCCATATCGTGGTTGATGTAGAAAATTATCGAGCTCGTCGTGAAGAAACGTTAGTGAATTTAGCGAAACGTTTAGCTTCAAAGGTAAAACGAAATCGTCAAAAGATTTCGTTAGAACCAATGAGTGCATTTGAACGTAAAATTATTCATTTAACACTTCAAAATGAACCACATATTGTGACTGATAGTGAAGGTGAAGAACCATATCGTCACGTAGTCATTGCTTATAAACGATAAGCTATGTGCGAGTCATAAAACCCGATCTATGATCGGGTTTTATTTTTACTATGATTTACAATGTTTTAATTACTAAATTACTCCATTACTGATAGTGTATTGTAGATAGTAAGATGTTAGGATTGTAAAATCGTTGCTATAGAGGAGCAAACCATGTATACAGAAGATACGATTGCTGCCATTGCTACGCCCCCTGGAATTGGTGGTGTAGGTATCATTCGAGTGAGTGGCACTCGTTGTTTTGAAATAGTGAGCACATTATTTCAGGCTAAGGGAACCGTACCTTTAGAAAAACGGCCAAATCGAACCATACAATATGGTCATATTATAGATCCTCAGAAAGGTAATAAAATACTGGATGAGGTATTAGTTTTAATTATGAGAGGTCCTCAATCTTTTACGGCTGAGGATGTTATAGAAATCCAGTGTCATGGCGGTATTGTCGTGGTGCGTGAAATTTTGAAAGTATTGCTACGCCAAGGGGCTCGTTTAGCCGAGCCTGGAGAATTTACGAAACGGGCCTTTTTAAATGGTCGTATCGATTTAACGCAGGCGGAAGCTATTATAGATATTATTGAAGCTAAATCAGAGCAGTCTTTATCAGTAGCGGTAAAACAATTGGATGGTACCTTAGCTAAATTAATTCGTACAATTCGCGAAGATTTAATTGCACTGATTGCTCATTTAGAAGTGGCTATTGATTATCCTGAGGAGGATATTGAAGAACTAACTATGGAAGAAACGGCTGATAAATTACGGCCGATTTTAGTTCAAATTGATACTTTATTAGCAACAGCTAATCGAGGACGGTTGCTGCGTGATGGTATAGTTACGGCTATTGTAGGTCGTCCTAATGCAGGGAAATCCAGCCTTATGAATGCATTATTGCGTGAGAATCGCGCTATTGTAACAGATGTGCCGGGAACGACTCGTGATAGTATTGAAGAAGCCATTACTATTGAAGGAATTCCTGTACGTTTAATTGATACAGCAGGGATTCGTGAAACAGAGGATATTGTAGAAAAAATTGGGGTAGATCGAGCTAAGGAATATCTAGAATCAGCTCAAATCGTCGTATGTGTCATTGATGCTTCAAAGCCATTAACACCAGAAGAAGAAGCTATCTTACATAGCACATCAGGTAAAAATACCATTGTATTTCTGAATAAAGCTGATAAAGGCGCTGTAGTAACGGACTCTATGATAGCACAATATGGAACCTTTACGGTAGTAGCTACAATTAGTGCTGCTAATGGTGAAGGTATGGATATATTGGCGGAAGCTGTAAAACAGTTAGTATATGGTGGCACCGTTCAAAATGAATCAACCGCCTTATTAAGTAATGTCCGTCATATCACATTGATGGAACAAGCTAAGAGCCAACTACAGACGTCCTTAGAAACTATTGAAGCAGGTATGCCTGTGGATTTTGTGGTTACTGATATGCGTGAGGCGTGGGAACGTTTAGGGGATATTACAGGGGATAGTTTACGAGAATCTATGGTGGATGAATTATTTAGTCGATTCTGCTTAGGTAAATAAGATAGCCTCGAGAGAGGGATAGGAGATAATATGTATACAGTTGATACTTATGATGTTATTGTCATCGGTGGTGGTCATGCTGGTTGTGAAGCGGCGCTTGCTACAGCTCGTATGGGCCAACGAACATTGATGGCGACTCTTAATTTAGATAATATTGCCCTTATGCCATGTAATCCAGCCGTTGGCGGTCCTGGTAAAAGTCATTTGGTTTATGAATTGGATGCTTTAGGTGGTCAAATGGCTATTAATGCGGATGCGACAGCAATTCAAATGCGAATGCTAAATACGGGCAAAGGCCCTGCTGTGCATTCCTTACGAGCTCAATCAGATAAAGTAGCCTACCAACGGTTAATGAAAGAAACCTTGGAAAACACCGATAATTTGAATGTAAAACAGATTATGGTTAATGAACTATTAATTGAAGATGGTGAAGTAAAAGGGATTTTGAGTGAACTTGGTGAAGTATATGAAGCAAAAGCGATTATACTTTGTACGGGTACTTATCTGAAAGGTAAAATTATTACTGGTGAATTAACTTATACCGGTGGCCCTAATGGCCAACGAACAGCAGAATTGTTATCTGATTCTTTACGCAAACATGGTATTGAGTTGATGCGTTTCAAAACGGGGACGCCCGCACGCGTAGATAAACGAACGCTTACTTTAGAACATATGACAGAACAGCCTGGGGATGGTATGTATCGTTCCTTCTCTTTTATGTCAGATTGGACGAATCGCAATGAACAGGTGTGTTGGTTGACGTATACCAGTGAAGAAACACATGATATTATTCGTGCTAATTTGAATCGGGCACCTATGTATACAGGCATTATTGAAGGAACAGGCCCTCGTTATTGTCCATCTATTGAAGATAAAGTGGTACGTTTTAGTGATAAAAGTCGTCATCAATTATTCGTAGAACCTGAAGGAAATCATACGAATGAAATGTATGTACAGGGGATGAGTACGAGTCTTCCTATTGATGTACAATATAAATTCTTGCGTACGATTCCTGGCTTGGAAGATGTGGAAATTATGCGTCCAGCTTATGCGATTGAGTATGATTGTTTAAATCCATTACAATTAACACCTGCTTTGCAAGTTAAGATGATTAAAGGCTTGTATTCTGCAGGACAAGCAAATGGTACTTCTGGTTATGAAGAAGCAGCGGCTCAAGGATTAATGGCGGGGATTAATGCCGCTTTATATTTACAAGGTAAAGAACCATTTATCTTATCTCGTTCAGAAGCTTATATTGGTGTTCTGATTGATGATTTAGTAACTAAAGGGACAAAAGAGCCATATCGTATGATGACGAGTCGCAGTGAATATCGTTTATTATTACGTCAAGATAATGCGGATATGCGTTTAACTGAAAAGGGCTATGAAATTGGTCTAGTTACGGAAGAACGGTATGCTCGTTTCAAAGCAAAAAAAGAATTGATTGAACAAGGGTTAGCTGAATTGCATAATACGCCAATTAATCCATCCAATGAAGTGCAGGCTAAATTAGAAGCAATGGGTACAGCGCCTATTAAAACAGGAATTAAGGCCTTTGACCTAGTAAAACGTAATGAATTATCTTATGGTGACGTAGCAGAAGCTTTTAATTTAACACGATATACGCCTGATGTAGAAGAAGAAATTGACATCATGATTACGTATGATGGATATATTAAGAAACAAATGGAACAGGTAGCTAAAGTACGGAAATTAGAAGAAAAGATTATTCCTGCTGATTGGGATTATGAAACGATGAAGGGCATTTCTTTAGAAGCTAAACAAAAATTAGCACAAATTAAGCCACATTCCATTGGTCAAGCTAGCCGTATTTCAGGCGTTTCACCAGCAGATGTATCCGTATTGCTTATTCAATTGGAACAGTATCGTCGTGAACAACAGTCCTAGGAGGGCCTATGAATTTTACTGATAATTTGGCGGTTCAATTAGAAGCTGCTGGTTTTACTGTTACAGAAAAACAATTAGAGCAATTTACTACCTATTATGAAATGCTTATAGAAACAAATAAAAGCTTGAATTTAACGGCGATTACGGATCCACATGAAGTAGCTGTGAAACATTTTGTAGATTCGTTGACGGCTTTAGATGAGGGGCAAATTGTTTTTAAAACAGGAGCCACCCTTTTGGATTTAGGTACTGGTGCGGGCTTTCCAGGTATTCCGTTAGCGATTATGCGACCTGATTTAAAGATAACTCTCTTTGATTCGTTGCAAAAACGACTTACTTTTTTAGAGTCAGTTATTAAAGCCCTTCATATATCCAATGTAACTACTTTGCATGGCCGTGCTGAAGATCTGAGTCATATGGTGGCACATAGAGCTACTTATGATATTGTAACGAGCCGAGCAGTAGCACGGTTACCAATTTTGTTAGAATGGGCCTTGCCTTATGTGAAACAGAATGGGTATATGGTTGCTTTAAAAGGCGCTGCCTATGAAGAAGAGTTACAAGAAGCTAAAAAAGCATTACAAATATTAAAAGGGACTGTGGATAGAGTAAAACCTGTACAATTACCTACATTAGCTGATAAACGAGCGATTATTTATGTGCGTAAAACAGGCATTACCCCAAAACAATATCCTCGTAAACCAAAAGAAATAAAGACAAAACCATTAGTGTAAATCTAACTAGTAGATTGCATTAAAGCATTTACATGCTTAAACCCCTGAGTTGAAGTTTTTACCTATAACAAAGTGTATTTTTTACATATAGGCTAAAACCTGCATACTCAGGGGTTTTTCTTGACAATCTATAGCATAGAAGGTATCCTATTTTTATGTGTTGACCTTATCAAGAGCGATGGAGGGACTTGGCCCTATGATATCCAGCAACCAGCAGAGGCAAGGTGCTACTTCCAACAGGAAACTGACAGATGAGGTAAAGTCCTCTGTCTGTATAGATGGAGGTTTTTTTATGAGAAAATGTAGTGAGAGGTGGGCGTATGGCTATTTATAATGGGCGATTACCACAAATTGATAAAGCAGAAGTAACGCGCTATGCAGGCTTACGCCAGGCAAAGGATTTTCCACAACAATATGTAATGGAGGCCTGTTTAGAGGTTCAGTTAGTGGCTGAACCTAAAGGTATATTTGAAGAATATGACTATGATGCGGAAACAGGCCTTATAAAAAGTAATCCCCCTTTGCAATTAACAGGACATTCGATTCGTCAGCATTTAGCAAAAGCGACTAAAGTATATGTTATGGCGGTTACAATTGGGGAAGCCGTTGAATTAAGGAGTGCTGAATTATTTAAAGCTGGTAATTATACATTAGGTTTATTGGTCGATGCAGCCGCTACAACAGCAGTTGAACAAGTGGCGGATCAAGTGAATGAAGTGATTAAACAGTCGGCCGCCAAAGCTGGTTATACGACGACTTGGCGTTTTAGTCCTGGATATGGTGATTGGGAATTATCTATACAAAAACAACTAGCCGCTATAGTAGGGACGGATAAAATCGGTTTATCCGTGACAGAGGCTTTTTTATTATTTCCACGTAAGTCAGTTACCGCGATTGTTGGCTGTATGCCTAATGGGGCGCAACTTTCAACAAAACGAGGTTGTACTTCTTGTACACAAGCAAATTGTGCTTCGCGTAATGGATAAGCGTGATGGATTTATGAATTTGCTAATAAAGAGAGTATACAGTAGGAATTAAAGTACAATTATAATTAGATACTGATAAGTAGTTTGATTAGAGGGTTAGGTATAGTTAGAGAGAAGAGGCGATAGTATGTATATTTTTGATGGAGCTATGGGCACTATGCTACAACAATCAGGTCTTGAGGAGGGGCAATGTCCTGAATTGTTTAATATAGAACATCCTGAAATTGTGACCAGTATTCATGCAGCATATTTACAACATGGGAGTGATATTGTAACAACGAATACCTTTGGCGCGTGTAGTCTAAAATTAGCCGATTATGGTTTAGCACAGCGTGTGAAAGAAATTAATACAGCAGCTGTAATAGCGGCTAAGCAGGCTATTATGGAGGTTAAACCTAATGCTAAAATAGCAGGTTCTATGGGACCTACAGGCCAGTTTATTGAACCATTAGGACAGATTTCTTTCGATGCAGTTTATGATACCTATTATGAACAGGCCTTAGCTTTGATTGAAGCGGGTGTAGATTTTATCATCATTGAAACGATTATTGATGTACAAGAAATGCGTGCTGCTTTATTAGCCGCTCGTGATGCCCGTAAACGACTTAATAAAAGCAAGAATGATGTGGGCATTATTTGTCAATTTTCTTTTAGTGAGGATGGTCGTACCATTACGGGAACACCACCAGAAGCCGCGGCTATTATGGTAGAGGCTATGGGCGCTGATGTTGTGGGAATTAACTGCTCCTTAGGGCCAGAACAATTAATTCCTTTAGTTGCACGATTGGCTGCTGTTACTAATTTACCAATAAGTGCGCAACCTAATGCAGGTATGCCTATGTTAGTAGGTACAGAAACAGTATTTCCTTTATCACCGCGTGAAATGGGGTCCTTTGTGCCAGCTTTACTTGATGCAGGGGCTACATTTGTAGGTGCTTGTTGTGGTAGTACACCGGCTCATATTGCTGAGATTACAAAAGCGGCACAGCATCATACACCAAAAGAACGGGTAGAAGTAGCGCCTTTTACAGCTTTTACGAGTCGTACTCGTTTTGTTAAAGTCGGTCATACAGAAAAACCAATTATCATTGGGGAACGAATTAATCCTACGGGACGTAAAGTATTAGCCAAAGAAATTAAAGCTGGTAGTTTTGCTATGGTAAAACGAGATGCATTAGCACAAGTAGCCGCTGGTGCTGATGTATTGGATGTAAATATGGGCGTACCTGATATAGATGTAGTCGCTGTTATGAAACGGGCGATTATGGAACTTTCTATGTTGGTTGATGTGCCTTTATCCATTGATACATTAGATCCAGATGCTATGGAATCTGGGCTAAAAGCGTATCCAGGCCGTCCTTTAATCAATTCTGTCAATGCTGAACCAGAACAATTAGAACGGGTATTACCTTTAGCTAAACGATATGGTGCTGCTGTGCTTTGTTTGCCTTTAGGTAAAGGTGATTTGCCAGCTACAGCGGAAGAACGGGTAGCGTTAGCTAAAGAAATCGTGTTAGCTGCCTATGCAGTAGGTTTACGAAGTGAGGATTTATTATTAGATCCGTTAGTATTAACCTTAGCGAGTGGTCAAGATAGTGCTGTGCAAACTTTACGCACGTTGGCTATGTATAAGGAAACATTTGGTTTTCCTACTGTTATGGGATTATCTAATGTGTCATTTGGTTTGCCACAGCGGCCGTATTTGAATAGCCAATTCTTAACGATGGCCTTATCTCATGGATTGACGGCTCCCATATTGAATCCATTAAATGGGATGGTTAAAAAAGCATTTATTGCGGGGCGAACTTTATTAGGTTTTGATCCTGCGGCAGCTGAATTTATTGCTGATTATGGGCAAGAAGAAGAGGGAGTGCCAACAGGTACTGTAAGTGTTACGAAGGAAAGTACGGTTACCTTTGATAGTGTGGATCCTTTAGAAAATATTCAACATGCCGTTGAACAAGGGGAAAAGGAATTAGTTATCCAGTTAGTGGAACAAGCGTTAGCACAAGGCATTGACCCTTTGAAAATTACTAAACAGGCTTTATCAGAAGCTATGAATGTAGTGGGCGATAAATTTGGTAGTGGTAAATTGTTTTTACCGCAAGTCATGTTAGCCGCTGAAGCTATGCAAGGGGCTTTTCAAACGATTAAGCGTGTGTTACCTGAAAGTGATGGTGTGACAAGAGATACAGTCATTGTAGCTACGGTAAAAGGGGATATTCATGATTTAGGTAAAAATATAGTAGCCGCTTTATTAGAAAATAATGGCTATCGAGTTGTTGATTTGGGAAAAGATGTGGATCCTACAGACATTGTGGCAGCGGTTGAACGTGAAAACGCATCGGTAGTAGGAATTTGCTCTTTGATGACGACGACTATGCCTATGATTGATGTCACAATACAGGCTATTCGTGACGCTGGTTTATCATCAAAAGTTATCGTTGGGGGCGCTGTTTTAACTCAGGAATATGCTGATAAAGCAGGCGCTGATAGCTACGCTAAAGATGGAATTAGTGCTGTTAATATTGTTAAACATCTATTAGGTGATGCTTAATTACAAGACGTTGATAGTGGCTTACAGTCTAGTTAGTTTAGATTTGATGGTTAGCTATAACTAAATTAATAGAGTAATAATAGGATAATTTTAGTGAATTAATAATAATTGTAGTAAAGATATAGTTAGAGAGAGTTGGGGATAGAATGGTAGTATCATTACGAGATAAACATAAAGCAGGTCAATTTACGATTACGGTGGAATTGGATCCACCTAAAAGTGCATCAGTAACAAAAACATTTAAAGAAGCGGCCCAATTAATGGACAGAGTCGATGCTATTAATATTGCAGATTGCCCTATGGCAAAATTGCGGATGAGTCCTATAGCTTTAGCACATTTAATTAAATATCGGGCACAAATAGATACAATTTTTCATTTGACTTGTCGTGATCGTAATATTTTAGGGTTACAAGCTGAGTTGCTAGGCGCAGCAGCGTTAGGAGTAGATAATATTCTAACACTTACCGGTGATGAACCAGCTCGTGGTGATCATCCAAAGGCACAGCCTGTATTTGAAGTAGATTCTATGGGTTTATTGAAAATTGCTCATACTTTAAATTCTGGCTTTGATTTAGCGGGAAATCCATTAGATGAAGCTACTAATTTTTATATTGGTACCACAGGAAATCCTGGTGCAGATGATTTAGAGGCTGAAAAGGGAAAAATTATTCGTAAAGTAGAAGCTGGCGCTAATTTTATTCAAACTCAGCCAATTTACAATTTAGAAAAAGCTAAACGATTTATTGATATGGTGGCCCCATTAGGTTTGCCTGTCATGTTAGGTTTGATTCCTCTGAAAAGTTTTAAAATGGCCAATTACTTACATACAAAAGTACCAGGTATTTCTTTAACAGATGATATTTTAAAGCGAATGGAGCTAGGTGGTAAAGAAGCCGGGTTAGAAATTGCCTTAGAGACTCTATGGGAGATTAAAAAAATCGCTCATGGTGTTCATATTATGCCTCTTAATGACATTCAGACAGTGCTCTATTTAATCGATCATATTTAGGTTTTAACTAAATAAATTAAAGCATCTCTTAAAGATTGCTCTTTGAGAGATGCTTTTGTTTGATTTAGTTTTGTTTTAGTTATAATAGTGGTAGAAGCTGATGTATTACTATGTTTCACGTGAAACATTTTTATTAAAAGTGTGAAATTATTGGAATTTACAAGTTTTTATCTGGTGAGTATGGTATAATATTTTGTGTATTTAATATTAAGAAACTGAGGTGAGCCTGTGGGAAAAATTATTGCCATTACAAATCAAAAAGGTGGCGTAGGAAAGACAACAACATCTGTTAATCTAAGTGCGTGCATTGCTAAATTAGGCAAAAAAGTATTGCTTATAGATATGGATCCACAGGGGAATGCTTCCAGTGGTCTTGGTATTGATAAAGATAATTTAGATTCGTGTATTTACGATGTACTTATTAATGATATGGCTGTAGAGGATGTAATTGTTCCTACAGCTATTAAAAAGCTTAAAATTGCGCCAGCATCAATTGATTTAGCCGGTGCTAGTGTTGAATTAGTTGGTCTATCTAAACGAGAATATATACTAAAAAAAGCATTAAAGTCGATTAAAGATGAATTTGATTATATATTTATCGATTGTCCACCATCATTAGATTTGCTGACTTTAAATGCATTAGTAGCCGCTAATGGCGTATTGATTCCCATTCAAAGTGAATTTTATGCGTTAGAAGGGGTTAGTCAGTTAATGAACACGATTAATCTAGTGAAAAAATCATTGAATGAAAAATTAGATGTAGAAGGTGTTCTTTTGACTATGTTTGATGGACGGACTAATTTATCAATTCAAGTAGCGGATGAAGTAAAAAAATATTTTACTACAAAAGTATATAAGACGATTATTCCACGAAATGTTCGTTTAAGCGAAGCGCCTAGTTATGGGGAGCCCATCATTATTTATGATCCAAAATCAAAGGGAGCCGAAGTCTATATGAAGTTAGCGAAGGAGGTTTTGAAAAATGCCTAGAGATAGTAAGAAAAAAGGTGGTCTAGGTAGAGGTGTTCTTTCGCTAATGCTACAGGAGACAGCTAACGAAGCGCTAGAGGAAACAAAAAATAAAACTACAAAACAGAATAATGGTCTAGTAGAACTTGCTTTGACAGAGATTGAGGCGAATCCTAATCAGCCACGTCGTCATTTTTTAGAAGATGAAATGGCTACGTTGGTAGAATCTTTGAAACAACACGGCTTAATTCAACCGATTGTAGTGAGTAAACAAGGCGAGAAATATCAAATTGTAGCTGGTGAACGACGTTGGCGAGCAGCTCAATTGGCTGGCTTTAAAACAATTCCTGTAGTGATAAAAGATTATAGTACGGAACAAATTACAGAAATTGCTTTAGTAGAAAACTTACAACGTCAAGATTTGGATCCTGTAGAAGAAGCATATGCTTATAAACGGCTAATGGATACCTTTAAAAAGACACAGGAAGATATTGCCAGTCGTCTTGGCCGGAGTCGTTCTCATATAGCTAATATGATTCGCTTGTTACAGTTACCGGATTTTATTTTGACCGATTTATCGGTGGGAGATATTACAATTGGACAAGCAAGACCTTTATTAGCTTTGAAAAATAAAGAACTACAAAAAGAAGCTTGGCAATTGATTAAAGAAAAAGAGTTAACAGCGCGACAAGTAGAAGTTTTAGTAAAACAGTTATTAGAGGGGAAGGATAAAGCAACTAAAGCGGTTAAAACTAATCCCCATAATACAGCAGAATTACGAGCCATTATGGATCGTTTAAAAGTAAGTTTAGGTATGCCAGTAGATATCAAAGTAAGAGCTGGTAAGAAGGTACAAGGGAAGATGGAGATTGCCTTTAAGAATGAAGAAGAATTGGCATATCTTATTGAATATTTAGAGGCCCAACGTATGGGTGAAGTTAAGGGAGCTTCCCCTGCACAAACAGAATCTGAAGATACAGATTCAATTTCATTTCACGTTTAACACGTATAATAGAGGCAGGTAAGTAAGAAGCTATGACAACAATGGAACAAACACCAAAAGCAAATCGAGTTCATATCGGCTTTTTTGGTCGCTGTAATGCAGGTAAATCAACACTGATTAATATGTTAACAGGGCAACCAATTGCTCTTGTTTCTGATGTAGCAGGGACAACAACAGACCCAGTAAGTAAGGCTATGGAGATTTTACCGCTAGGACCAGTGGTTATTACTGATACGGCAGGCGTAGATGATACGTCTGAACTAGGGCCTTTGCGCATTGGTAAAACAAAAGAGTTACTACCTCGCATGAATATGGCTGTATATGTATTGAAAACAGAGGATGCACCATCTGAAGACGATATAACGTGGCTTAGTTTGTTACAACAAAAAAAAGTGACAACCTTATTAGTTCTTAATGAAGTTGAAGGGTATGAAGCTGAGGCCTATATGGCTAAATATGCTAATGAATTAAGTAGCTTTAAATTACCTTATATAGGGGCTAATTTGTTGAGTAATGACAAGCAAAGTGCTATTTTGAAGCAGTTGGGTACTATGAAACCAAAGGATCAAGAAGACGAACAGAGTTTACTTGCTGGTCTAGTAGAACCTCATGATCTTATTTTATTAGTGTGTCCCATTGATTCAGCAGCACCGAAAGGTCGACTTATTTTACCGCAAGTACAAATGATTCGTGAAATTTTAGATACCCATGGAATGAGTTTGGTCGTACAGACAGAAGAAGTGGCTACGGCTTTAACAAAATTAAGTGTTAAACCTAAATTAGTCATTACCGATTCTCAGGCTTTTGATGCGGTAGCGGCGCAGGTGCCAGAAGATATACCTTTAACATCTTTTTCTATCTTAATGGCTCGTTTTAAAGGGGATTTAAAGACCTTAGCAGCTGGTGTAAAAGCTGTTAAAAATTTAAAATCGGGGGCGAAAGTTCTTATTAGTGAAGGATGTACACATCATCGTCAATGTGACGATATTGGCAGCGTAAAAATTCCTCGTTGGCTTAAACAGGCCGGTTATGAAAACTTAGATTTACAATGGACTAGTGGTGGCGCTTTTCCTGATGATGTGCGCACCTTTGATTTAATTATTCATTGTGGTGCTTGTATGTTGACTCGTCGTGAAGTTTTGCGCCGTTTGGACGTTTCACAGGAACAAGGTGTTCCTATTGTAAATTATGGCGTGCTAATTGCGTCATTACATGGTATACTAGACCGTGCACTCAGTCCGTTTGTGGCTGAATTATAAGAGTGTAAATTCATTATATCCGTATAATTTAAAATAGAAAGGCAAATCATGCTAGAAAATATGCAACTTTGGATCGTCATTGGGGGCGGTTTATTACTTATTGTATTATTTCTCTATTGCCTCGTATTGCAGAGTAAAATAAATTCGCTTAATAAACGATATGAATATTTTATGCGCGGTGAAAACGGCAGTAGCTTAGAACGAAAATTATCCGTAGAAGTGAAAGAATTACGGGATGCAGCAGAGTCTATTGAAAACTTATTTCAACAACAACAAGCTATTCAGACGACGCAGCATAATACGTTTCAAAAAATTGGCTTTGTTAAATACAATGCCTTTGAAAATATTGGGAATGACTTGTCTTTTTCCGTTACTTTATTAGATGGTAATAATAATGGGATTTGTATTTCCAGTGTATATGGTCGTAGTGAATCTCGAATTTTTAGTAAACCAATTGTGAAAGGGAAAAGTTTGGCGAGTCTTTCACAAGAAGAAATGGAAAGTTTACAAGAAGCACTAGGCAGTAAAAGTAATGAAGAAGCTTTAATTAGTGCATCTGTGGTAAAATAATAAGATAGGGTATTTATTAGATTATGATGTAAGGTTTGATGAGAAATAGTTTAATATATACTGTATGGTTAATTGTTAGTTAGATAGTAGTTGTAAGATAGGATGTGGTGACAGTATGAAAATACCAGACTTTCTGGCACAACAAGTGCAAAGTCAGGGAGATTCGTACACGTTGCAAATGACTAAAAAACAATTGCGTTTAGTTGTGGGCATTATTGTTGCTATTATAGTGGTGACCCTTATTTTTGGTATTTGGGGCATTACACGACAAGCAGAAGTTATGCAACTTAGACAACAAACACAATTACAAACAGAACAATTAAAGTTATTGCAGCAAAAGACAGAAATTTTAGACAAAAAAATGGAATCGCTTGATCAATTGGATAAAGAGATTCGTCAGATGGTAAAAGGTTCTGAAAGTGGAACTATACCACAAGGTGGTGGCGAAGCACAGACACCAACAGCCAATACGGATAAAGAGGAGCCTGGCGGTGTTAATAAGGCGCAAACCAATGCTAGCGCGACGTCAGTTACAAGTTTGTCAGCTAAATTATCAAGACTCGATAGACTAGCTCAACAGCGTATGGCTTCGTTTTATATGTTACGTAATATTTTACGTGACGGTGCAGGGCAAAATATTCGTGATTTACAGTCTGTTGCCTTTGCTTCTAATAATCCAGGTTCATCTACGACAATGCCATCCATTTGGCCAACAAAAGGGGTAATTACTTCTAATTTTGGTGGCCGTGTGGATCCTGTATATGGTGGCTCTGCCAGTCATGAAGGGTTAGATATTGCCAATGATTATGGTACGCCAATTATAGCGACCGCGGCTGGTACGGTTACGTTTGCTGGTAGCACCAGTGGTGGTTATGGCAATTTAGTTGAAATTGATCATGGTAATGGCTTTGTCACGCGGTATGGACATACATCTGTCGTATTAGTTCATGAAGGTATGCAAGTAAAACAAGGTGACACAGTTGCTCTTATGGGAAGTACTGGTAAGAGTACGGGGAGTCACTTACATTACGAAGTTAATATTAATGGTGTAGCTGTAGATCCTATGCTATTCTTACCAATTCAATAAAATAGATATAGAATAGAGATATAGCTATTTAGGGATTTTATGATTTAAATCAGTCTCATTTAATGCTGGTGTCATGTGAAATGGACATGACGCCAGCATTATTTTTTTGAAATATACACTTTTTATATAACGAGAAACAAACAGATGTGGTAAAATAATACTATAGCATGATGTAAAGGAGGTCTATGATGAATACGTATGTGCAAGTCTATACGGGTGATGGTAAAGGTAAAACGACAGCAGCCATGGGTCTTGCTATTCGCGCTTTAGGTGCTGGCAAAAAAGTATTATTTTTACAATTTATGAAATCTAAAGTATATAGTGAGCATAATATTTTACCAACCTTGCCAAATATGACCTTAGAAACAGTGGGTAAGCCATTTTTTATTATCCAAGAAGGGGTAAAATCAAAAGAAGAATTAGCGCGTTGGGGTGACGAAGTTGTTGTGTTCCCCGTAGGTAAACCACCAGCTGATTATGTAGCCTTAATTGCTAAAGGGATGGAGCGGGCTAAGGCCGCCGTTGCTTCTGGTGAGTATGATTTAGTCGTTCTGGACGAATATGTAATGGCCTTATTCTTTGGCTTAATTACACGCGAAGAAACAGAAGCATTATTAGCACATCGTTCGGCCAATACAGAAGTTGTATTTACCGGTCGTGGGGCCCCCGATTGGTTAATCGAACAAGCTGATTTAGTTACTTCTATGGATGAAGTAAAACATTATTACCAACAAGGTGTATTAGCACGATTAGGTATTGAAAACTAAAAATATAATTAATTTTGATAAAATAAAGGATTTTCTTATTGTTATGGAGAATACTTAGAAGAATGCCTTTTTGAGGACTCAAAAGGTTAGCGGATATATAGAAAACCGCAAGAATTATATTAGGAGGGTAGGTGTTGCCTGTGACCGGATTAGCCATAGTGCTACTGGTTATTTTTATTCTGATACTTGTTGCTATCTTTAATCCTATCAGCTATGCTGTGGAAGTGGTAACTCGCAAACCGTATAAATTCCGCTTTTATATTCAGTGGTGGGGAAAGATATTCCGCATACACTTCGTATATGAACAGGGAAAACCGTTTTTTAAAGAAGTATACATTTTACGGAAAGCTAAATTGGGTGCCGTACGAGATTATGAAGATTGGCTATCTCGTCGTGTAGCAGAAGAAACGGAAGATCCTGAAGAATCTAAAGTATATGAAGAGGAATTAGAGCCTTATCGAACACCAGTAGAAGAAAAGCCTATGGAAACGGTAAAAGTGGTGAAACAAGTTCGTTTTGATGCGGAAGGAAATCCGATTGAACGAATTGAAGAAACCATGGAAAAACCAATAGAATCTACTTTTGGT
Organism: Veillonella criceti; assembly: GCF_900460315.1. Taxonomy (NCBI): domain Bacteria; kingdom Bacillati; phylum Bacillota; class Negativicutes; order Veillonellales; family Veillonellaceae; genus Veillonella; species Veillonella criceti. Next base: position 1,582,723 of record NZ_UHIO01000001.1, read on the forward strand.
AGTGGCACAACCAAAGAGGCCACTAATGGTTCTGATACAGCGAAAGACACTGATACTACTGATACTGAAACGGCAACTAAGACAGAAGCAAAAGCTAAAAAAGAAGAAGACCCTCATAAACGTTGGTGGTTAAAACATGTAACGAATGGTGCTTTATATGAAAAGCTATTATTGGTAACAAAGCGTTGCTATAACCATTCAAAACCAAGATATTGCCATATTGAAGGTCAATTTGGTACGGGTGATCCTTATAAAATGGGATTAACAGCAGCTGCCTTATATTCTATTTGGCCTGAAAAAATGACCCATGTAGAGTTAAGTTATGTAGAACCTATTTGTAAAGGTAGTTTTGAAATTCGTGGACACATTAGTCCTGGTGTACTTGCTTGGTATGGTACATTATTTGCTGTTTCAAAACCAGTTAGAGCCTTGCTAGTTGATGCTGTAAAAGCCGGTTTACGTTATCGTAAAGCTCAAAAAGCGAAGAAACAGGCAGAGGTTAATAGTGAATCTAAAGATAATACTATGGTAGCATAGTATTTAGAATAGAATGACATTGGAATTAATGAGTGTGAAGTACACAGGCACTAAGGAGGATACTCATGGAAAATAAATGCACGTTTATTAAGGATAATTTAGAACCTATTTTTGAAAAATTTAAAGATATGATTAAAGTGGAAACAGTTGTTGGTGAAGCCATTCAGATTGGCGATGCAACACTCGTTCCTTTTGTAGATGTTACTATGGGTTTTGGTAGCGGTGGCGCTGGTAAAGCTGATTGTGGTGGCGCTGGCGGTGGTGCTAAATTAGAACCAACGGCGATTCTTGTTATTAAGGGCGAACGTGTTGAATTATTTAACATTAAAGGTTCTGCTAAGTATAGTGGCTTTGATCGTCTTATTGGTATGGTTCCTGAAGTTATCTCCAAGTTAAAGAAAGATAAATATATTTACATCAATGAAAATGATGCGAAATAAGAAATAATCGTTATATTTGACTTAAATAGTCTAAAATTAGTAACTTCATGTGAGATTCATTATCAATAGGTAAGATGTATACATAGACAAAATAAATGTCATAGAAAAGAGAATTTGTTTTGTCATGTATTGTAGTTTACTCACATTTTTGTTACTATAAAGGATATAGAGTAATGTAAGCTCTAGATTTGTAAGGAGGTCTTTGGGACATGAATTTTAAAAAGAATCTTGCTGCTTTAGCAGTTATTGGAACAATTGGTTTAGGTGCAGCTAGCGCTGCTAACGTTGGTGTAGTTAACATGAGTCAGGTTATGCAATCCTATCCTGGTTATGGTGCTATCCAAATGCAAGCTCAGAAAGTTCAACAGGAATATGCGCCTAAACTTCAGAAATTAGAAACTGAAATTAATGGCATTAAAGATGAAAAAGCTAAACAGGAAGCTATTGATAAAAAATATGCACCAGTAGCTCAAAAATTCAACGAAGAAATGAATAAAATCTTCGCTCCTGTAGATAGCAAAATCCAAGAAAAATTGGATCAAGTACGTGCTCAGAAAAACTTACCGTTCATCGTAGCTAACCCTACTGTAATCGTAAGCATTGAGCCAAACTCTACTGCTGAAAACGTTACTGATGATGTAATTGCATTGTTAAAATAATAACAGTTAATTAAACGCAGTATAGGGGCTATCAATATTGATAGCCCCCTATTTAAAAAGGCGAGTCAAGGATAATCTTGGCTCGCCTTTTGGGTTATATAGTTATAGGTTATATAGCTATATTTGGGGTATTTTTGCTCTATACCTTTATTTTTATTCTGGTTTATTAATTAAGGTAACAACAAATTCGCTATCGTCCACTAAGGTAGCTTGAATAAAATTATCACCATTAAATTGAAGTACAGTCCCTGGTGTTAAGATATGGTGCTCTTCTTGGTTAAGCTGTACATCGACTTTGCCTTTTACGACTGTAAATACAACATTTGCTTCAGGGTGGTTATGGTTTTCTACTTTTTCCCCAGCTTTGCCACCTTTTTTGACAACGATAAAGTTAGGACCTTGGAATAATAGACCAAGCTCTTTTTTTTCAGTACCTATCATGGTTAACCTCCTTTGATACATTGTTAGAAATCTTGCCGACAGTACGTTGCGTTTCACACCATAAGGGAAAGGTAGTTAGTGAGAAAGCAATGGAACACCTGCCGGCAAGGGATATATAATTATTAGCTTATAGAGTGACTTTAAAATAGAGGGGGTTTAAGCATGTACAATTTTGTACTGAGGAAACTCCCCATCAATAAGTTCAACAGCAAATTTAAAATGAGGGTCCGCAGCGCTAATAAACCCTTGGAACCAAGCTTGGTAAGCGGCCATCATAAAGGTTTGATCTACACCTGCTTTAGCCCAGTTTGCTTTTTGATTAGCATGACTACCTTCCCATACAAATTCAGTATCTGTATCAGCTAATACCGTATCACCACCATCGCAAGGCATACCATTTAAATAATAATTTTGCATGATTTGATAAATTTCTTGAGGGCGATGCTCACCCTGAGCAAGCTCATCAGCAGCTACTTTACCACAAGCGGCACCTTGGGTTACAAAAGCGGTTAAAATAGCTTCTTCCACTTCGGTGCCCGCACAATCTAATAAATCTTTAATAAAGTTAGCTTCACGTACTGTAGCAATTTCAATTTGATTTTGTAACCAGCCGTGAATATTATTATGGTCAATAATCATCTGTAGATTACGATCGGCAGGGATTGGCTTGCCATATAAATCAAGAGCTACAAAGTGCAATTCATCGGCTAAATCACCAACGGCTTTTTGAGCTTCTTCATAGACTAATTGTTCGCGCTCAATAACCAGGCGGATTTTTTTATATAACCAAAAATGGATGTGACCTAATACTGCTGACATATTTATGCTCCTTTGCGAATTTTTTCTAAACGAGTTACTAATTCATTTACATCAAAACCATGGATAGCGGCAGCTTGCGATAATGGTTCGGAGGTAGCTGATGGACAGCCAAGACAGCCCATACCAATTTCTTGTAGGGCAGGAATGGTATTTGGATAGACTTCAATAATTTCACGAATGATTGAATTTTCAGTAATAGGGTCACCTAGATTTAAGCCTTGTGTGCCATTAGCCCCTAGGCCAGGTAGATTTACAAGTGGTTCGTTAGCATTTGGATTAGCGGCAGTAGCGCTAATATTCACTGGTGTTGCGCTAGGTTCAGCCACCGTTTCAATATCACCTAATACGGCTTCTTTAAAAGCATCAAGACCAATGCGGTCAATGAAGGCACCAATGCGTTCAATATGAGCATTTTCTTTATAGAAAGTAATCATGCGATCGACTAAGGCGAGTACTTCTTTTTCTGTAGCTACTTCAGCAATTAAATCACCAAAGCGAGGATGAGCGCCAGCACTGCCACCAGCGTATACTTGCCAGCCATTGGCTGTACCGATGACCCCGATATCTTTAGTAATTGATTCAGAACAAGAATTAGGGCAACCTGATACGCCCATTTTCATTTTAGAAGGCATTTCTTGCGATACATACAATTTATCGAGTTTCATGCCAAGGCTTACGCTATCTTGCTTTGCACGTTTACAGAAGGTGGTGCCAGGGCAAATTTTTACGCTGCGCACACGGTTGGATGTAGTGTAAGCCGGCGCCATACCTAACATATCCCAAGCTTTGTCTACATCTTCTTGTTTTAAATTGGTAATCATGATGCGTTGACCGCCCGTGATTTTAAGTGTTGCTTTGAATGTATTGGCTACATCAATAAATTTTTGAAGCATTGCTGGTTGTACGAAACCACCAGGAATGCGGGGTGTAATAGCGTAACGGCGTTGTCCGTTACGAATGCGTTGTAAGTTACCTGCTACTTGAGCCATATTCATCGTCCTTTCCCTTGACGGCACTTCTTTACGAGTGCGTTACTTCTACGTATAATTAAAGAGTAGTGACTCGCACAACTTTGTGAGTCACCACTTCGTGTTTACATGTTCATTATAGGCTATGTGACATGATTTGTATGTAGCCAGTGCTACATTTTTATTTTTTTAGATATATTTTTAAAATGATTCGTAATTGCAGTTTAGTCATATATGTTTGATAAACTCAGGAACGTCCATACTTAGCTAGTAAAGACGTATGGGGCGTTGATATATGATTAACTGGCAGCTAGTGATATATATTGAGGCAATCATGAAGCAATTATATGAAAAAGTTCTTACAGGGCGTTTTGTGACAAGACCTAATCGGTTTGTAGTCCATTTGGCCATGGATCACTTAGACGGTGAGGTCGTGGCGGCTCATCTACCAAATCCTGGGCGTATGTGGGAACTTTTATATCCTAATGTAAAATTTTATGTAGTTCATCACCCAAAGGCTGGTGCTAAAACACAGTATCGAGTGATTGGCATTGAGCGTGATGGCGTTCCTATTATGTTAGATACAAATTACAGTAATGATGTGGCGGAGTATCTAATTAGTACGAAACAGATCCCTGGTTGGGAACAGTGGGGCGTCGTGCGCCGTGAATATACGGTCGGGCAAAGTCGCTTTGATCTCCTTTTAACTAACGATAAGGGAGCCTCTTTTTTACTTGAAGTTAAATCTTGTACGCTTTTTAGTCGTCATGGCGCTATGTTTCCTGATGCCATTACGGAACGAGGGCGGAAACATTTATTACATTTGCAACACTTGCAATCGGAAGGCTATCATACGGGGGTGTTATTTCTTGTACAATGGGAATATGCTCAGTGGTTTTTGCCTGATTATCATACGGATTTAGCCTTTGCTCAGACATTTGCTGAAGTGGCTGGCGATTTGGACTGGAAGGCGATAGCCCTTCGTTGGACTGCTGAGTTTACAATGCCGACAGTGATTCGTGAGTGCTATTATGAGAAGGCTTTGGTAGAGCAGGAAGGTCAGGATCGAGGCGATTACTTAGTTGTGCTACAATTGCCTGAAACGAGGGAGTTAGATATTGGCAGTAAAGGGCCTATGCATTTTGAAGCGGGATATTACACCTATGTAGGTTCGGCGAAAGCAAATTTATCAAAACGATTAGAACGGCATAAACGAAAACGTAAAAAATTACATTGGCATTTAGATTATTTCCGTTCTCATTGTGACATCATTGCTACGGTGCCAATTCGTAGTAGTGCTGATTTAGAATGTGAGTTAGCAAAGGCTATGAAACAGCTTGATACTTGGGAAGTAAAGGGCTTTGGTTGCAGTGATTGTGACTGTACGAGCCACCTCTTTGGTACAAGCTATAATCCGATTCATAATAAAGACTTTATGGATATGGTAGAAGATTTTCGTATGAATCGACTTGATGCACGGTTTGAAATTCGTGAAGGTTTCATTGAACCATGAATTAAAGTGTGTATTTTTCAGGTAAAGCCTTAAGAAGTAGCATTATACCGCTAAAAATGCTATAATATAAGTTGCTAATAAAATAAATTAATAGATTATACTTACGATTAGTTATTATTAAATGAGGTGAGACTGTGGAGGAAACGACCTGGAGTCATGGGAAAATTGAGCCTATCCAGATTGATAAAGAAATGAAGAGCTCCTATATCGATTATGCTATGAGTGTAATCGTTATGCGTGCCTTGCCGGATGTTCGTGATGGTCTTAAACCAGTGCATCGTCGCATTTTGTATGCTATGCATGAAACAGGCATGGCCCCAAATAAGCCCTATAAGAAATCGGCCCGTATCGTCGGGGACGTACTAGGTAAATATCATCCTCATGGGGATAGTTCAGTATATGATGCAACTGTGCGCTTAGCACAAGATTTTAATACGCGCTACCTCTTGGTAGATGGTCATGGTAACTTTGGTTCTATTGATGGTGACTCAGCAGCAGCTATGCGTTACACTGAAGTTCGTATGGCTCGTATTACCACAGAAATGTTGGCAGATATTGACAAAGATACCGTTGATTTCATGCCAAACTATGATGAGTCCTTACAAGAACCGACGGTGTTACCAGCAAAGATTCCTAATTTATTGATTAATGGTTCCGCTGGTATTGCCGTAGGGATGGCTACGAATATTCCACCGCATAACTTAAATGAAGTAGCAGATGGCTTAATTATGCTTATTGATAATCCGGATGCTGATGTAGCGGATTTAATGACGGCGATTAAAGGGCCTGATTTCCCAACGGGGGCTTTGATTCTTGGTCGTGAAGGCATTAAAAAGGCCTATACGACAGGTCGTGGTAGCATTAAGATGCGTGCCCGTGCTACCATTGAAGAAATGAATAAAGGGAAGCACCGTATCGTTGTCACAGAGATTCCATATCAGGTTAACAAAGCGCGGGTTATTGAAAATATTGCGGAATTAAGCCGTGATAAAGTCATTGATGGCATTACAGCGCTTCGCGATGAAAGTGACCGTCGTGGGTTACGCATTGTAGTAGAACTACGTGCTGATGTACAACCAGATATCGTGCTTAATAAATTATATAAACATACGCAATTGCAAGATACCTTTGGCGTTATTATGTTAGCTTTGGTAGATGGTCATCCAAAAGTGTTGACACTCAAAGAAGTGTTGACTCATTATTTGAATCATCGGTTAGGTGTTATTGTACGCCGTACGCAATTCGAATTAGCTAAAGCTGAAGCCCGTGCTCATATTTTAGAAGGGTTACTCATTGCTCTTGACCATATTGATGAAGTTATCGCCACAATTCGTGCTTCTGAAACAGATGATATTGCGAAAAAGGCGTTAATTGAAAAATTTGGTTTATCTGAAAAACAAGCTGTTGCTATTTTGGATATGCGTTTACGCCGTTTAACTGGCTTAGAACGTGAAAAAATCGAAGACGAATATAAACAACTTGAAATTCTTATTGCTGACTTGAAAGCGATTTTAGCGAGTGAAGACCGTCAACGTGGCATCATCAAAGATGAATTGACGGAAATGAAGCAAAAATACGGTGATGAACGTCGCAGTGAAATTACGATTGATACGTCAGAACTTGATGTAGAAGATTTAATTGCTGACGAAGAAATGGTAATTACCTTAACGCGCCAAGGTTACATTAAACGCATGAATGCTAATGTATATCGCAACCAGCATAAAGGTGGCGTTGGTGTAGTTGGTATGAAGACTAAAGAAGATGATTATGTCGTACAGATTTCTCATGTACGGACTCATAATACGCTTTTATTCTTCACAACAGCTGGTCGGGCCTATCGCTTGAAAGGCTATGAAGTGCCAGAAGCATCGAGTCGTAATTCACGAGGTACTGCCATTATTAATGTGTTACCACTTAATGTAGGGGAAGCGGTGACGACGATGATTGATATGGAAACGGTAAATCATGACTTGAATCTGTTCTTAGTGACGAAACAAGGCGTGGTGAAACGTACGTCCATTGAAGAATATCGCAATATTCGTCGTAGTGGCCTCAATGCGATTTCCTTAGGTGAAGAAGATCGTTTAATTGCCGTTTGCTTAACGACCGGTGGTCAAGACATTCTCTTAGGAACTCGCAAAGGTATGGCGATTCGTTTCAATGAAGAAGATGCACGTCTTATGAAACGTTCGGCACAAGGTGTTCGTGGTATTAAGCTCAACGCTGGTGACGAAGTAGTCGGTGCTGGTGTTATTACGGAGTCTGGTGAAGCTTGTCAAGTATTTACTATCAGTGAAGAAGGGTTTGGTAAACGCAATAGTGAAGATGCCTATAGCCTTCAAAAACGTGGTGGTAAAGGAACGAAAAACTTCCGTATTACCGATAAGACAGGTGATGTAGTTGCCGTTGAAATTGTAACGGATAATGATGAAGTAATGTTAATTTCAGAACAAGGCAAGATTATTCGCTTTGATATGAAAGACATTGCGATTAAGAAAGGCAAAGCGATTTCTGGTGTGAAGACACAAAGTCTTGATGCTGGTGATAAAGTCGCCTCGGTTGCGATTATCGCTAAGGAAGAACTAGAAAACGAAGAAAATAGTTTATTCTAATAAACTAGGGGTGTACTCATATTAATGGTGCCCCAATATAAGAAAGGCTATAACCAAATGCAGGGTTACTATCCAGCATCTAAGTTATAGCCTTTTTGTTATAACATACTATATACACATTCGAGTAAGGTTAATGCAAGCAGTATATTAATTAAGCGAAAATGACGAGTATAAATTCGCTGCAATGCTAATCCGGCAGCAATCCAAGAACCTGTAGCAATACAACCCATGGACGCAATGAAGATATTAGCTGCTATAAGCCAAAATAATTCGGTTGTGACAGGTACTATATAGCCTGTAAGGGCTGTAATACCGAAGATATAGATTTTTACATTGACAAATTGTAGTAGAAATCCTTTTAAAAATGAGGCAGATTGCGTGTCTGTCGTTGTTTGTGGCTTGCTCGTGGCAATCATAAAAGCGAGCCATAAAATATAGAGAATGCCTATATATTTTATGATGGTTAGTAGGTTTGGAAAGTGGCTACCCAAAAAGAAGACGAAGAGACCACAAATAATTTGGACAATGAAATACCCTGCAAAGATTCCAAAAAATAGGGGCTTGCCTTTTAACCAGCCATATACATTGGTCGTATTAAGGGCTAAAATATTACCTGGGCCAGGTGTAAACGCATTAATCATACAATATAAGATAAAATTACCAATCACATATGTTGACATGATACCCTCCTAATTAATGTAAAGTGTGCGAGTGAATTGCATGTAAAATTTAGAATTAGTACTTAGTAGTTAGTAGTTAATAGTTAGCACTTAGTACTTAGCACTTTTTAAACACGCGATTGTTAAATATTATATTAGTTAAGAGAATATCATAAAATAGATTTTAATAGGTAATACATTAAAAATGAGGCTAAACATAGTTTTAAACTATGGATAGCCTCTAGTACATCTTCATAAGATATAGTATGTTTCATAACCCTATATTTTAAATAGGGCCGCTTATAATGTTTCGTATTGTTTTAAGGCTTCTACATAGTAAGTCGCTAGGGGTGATAGTTTTTGATTGGCTAATTGAATATAGCCAATTGTCATGGTTTCTTCAACAGCTAACGGAATGGCTATTAGGGCATCACCTTGTAAATAACTAGGCATAATACCACTGGAAATTGTATAGCCATCTAGGCCTATTAATAAATTGACTACAGAGGCACGATCACTAACGCGAACAATTTTATCGTTTGGTAAGGTACTGAGAATTTCTTCAGCATAATATTCTGATTCATAGGCTCCTTGGAGAAAATTAAGGCGCGCATAGGGTTTTAGATCTTCTAGGGTTACGAATTCTTTATGGGCGAGTGGATGATGGCGTCGTAAAAACACATGAGGTTTAGTAGTGAATAAAGGGGTAAAGGTTAGTTGGCGTTGCGTAATCTCTTTACGAAGTACCGTCTCATTATTAGCACTCAAATATAGAATGCCTAAGTCACTGAAGCGATTTTTTACATCTTCTAATATTTGATAGGTTCTCGTTTCATTTAAAATAAATTCAAAACGATCATCACCAAATTGTTTAACCATATCTACAAAGGCATTGGCCGTAAAGGTATAATGTTGTGTAGATACAGAGAAGCGAATTTTTTCAGGTTGATTATTAATAAATTTATCTTCTAGTAAGTCCATTTGTTGACAGACAGAGCGGGCATAGCCAATAAATTGTTGACCAAATTGGGTAAGGACAACACCACTATGTTGCCGGATGAATAAAGTTTCTTGGAGTGTTTTTTCAATTTCGTGCAGTGCATTTGATAGACTCGGTTGCGAGATATATAAACGCCGAGCTGCTTCTGTAATTGAGGCTGTTTCTGCAATCATAAGAATATATTTTAATTGTTGTAATGTCATAATAGCTCCTTAAATCATAGGCAGATTGGGTAATGGCACTAGGTGTTAATACTGTATTTTATACGCTAGTAATCAATAATAGTGAATTTATTTATAATATGATAGTACCAAAGAATTCTCTTTTGCACAATTTTATGGTACAATACATATATATAGAATGAGATATATAGATATAGTTTGTTTTACAAAGTAGTATTATGTAGTATAATAAAAGAGTTCGCCCTTATAAGGGGAGGCTTGGGAAATTTGAATATATAGTATTGTAGGAGGCGAGTCCTATTTTAGAATTTAAACGTTTTGAATTAAAAGATAAACCAGTAATTGATGATTATTTTGCAGAACATCATTATGAAGCTTCGGATTGTTGCTTCACAACTTTATTTATGTGGCAGGATGCTTATGGCATTCAGTGGGCAGAGGAAGATGGCGTACTCTTTATTAAAGGGGGCGGCAAGCGTGAACCATTTATGCTACCACCTTTTGCCGGTAAAGATGCTAAATTTGTAGATGGCCTTGAAATGGCTAAAGAGTGGTTTAAGGTTAATAATTTGCCATTCCGTTTAAAAGGGGTTAATCCTATTATGATGGAACGGATGAATACCTTATGCCCTGATTGTTATGAATTTACACCGGACAGAGATAATTTTGAATATATTTATAAGACTCAGGATTTGATTTCCTTGTCTGGTAAAAAGTTACGTCAGAAGAAAAATCATTTGAATCAGTTCCGCATGCAATATACCAATTATGAATATATGCCGTTGACGGATGATATTTTTGCTGATTGTATTGCTACGGCAGAGTCTTGGGTGGAAACTCATCATGAAGAAGGCATTGAAGACGAATTAGAAGCTATTAAACTGTTATTCCAGCATTGGGATGAATTAGGTCTTGTAGGTGGTGCGATTAAATTGTTTGGTCGTATTGAAGCCTTTACCATTGGGCAGATGCTCAATGACCGTATGGCTTTAATTCATATTGAAAAGGCAAACCCTACGATTCGTGGGCTTTATCAGGCCATTAATAATGAATTTATTCGTCATGAATTTGCAGAAACAGAATTTGTAAATCGTGAAGAAGATATGGGCTTACCAGGTCTTCGCAAAGCGAAAGAATCGTATAATCCAGATCATTTTGCAGAAAAATATGATGCAGTGTATGCTGACCAATGTCCCGTTGAGGCATAAAGGCTAGAGGAGTCCGAGGGGACTCCTCTTTTTGCATATATGTTTTTGTATATTGTAAATATAAAAGTTAGTATGAGGTGACGTATGGAATTTAGAATAGCAACTGCGCAGGATACAGAGGCGGTTAAAAATTTGTGGGCCTACTGCTTTGAAACAGCGGACGACCCATTTTTTCAATATTATTTTTCAAAAGCATATGAGCCAGAACATACAATGGTAGGTTATGAGGGCGATTTATTAGCCAGTATGGTTCATTTGCGCCAATACACCTTAGCTGTGCGTGGTGCTCAGTTACCAGTGAGTTATATGGTAGGTGTAGCTACTGATCCTGTGGCTCGTCGAGGTGGTATTGGGGGCCAGCTTTTGTTATCTTCTTTAGAAGAATTAAAACAGAGAGGCCAAGGACTGACGATTCTTATGCCATCAAAAGCTGCTTTTTATCAGCAATATGGCTGGGAATTATATGCGCACCAATGGGTGCAAACTTTGCCTTTAGAAGAACTACGACCTTTGACGGATAAGACGTTGCATTTTGGTTTAGTGCATTCAGACGATGAGTGGTCAAAGCTTGCACCGGTATATGAGACCTATACGAAAGGGGTATCTGGGTATGCTATCCGTGGTGAAAAAGAATGGCGCCGTTTGTTAGGCAGCTTTTTTGCAGAAGGCGTACGTGTAGCTTATGTAGCTGATGAAGCTGGGCATATTGAAGGCTATGCGGTGTATCGCTTAGGGGCTGAAGAGATTCCCGTTACGGAGTTTGTGTATACCTCTCGTCGAGCTCAGAAAGGTCTTCTTAATTATTTGTATAATCATCGTTCGCAAGGGAGTTCCATTCGTTGGAATGAAGGAATGCAAGATGAATCATATATTTTCCATCCTAATGGCAAAACAGGCCATACGACTATGCCTTACATGATGAGTCGTATTGTGGATGTAGTGACGGCTATGGCTAGTGTACCAGCCCATATTGATGGCCATTGGTCACGCATTTCAGCTGTTTCAGAAGGAGGCACGTATACATTCATATTAGGCGTGAAGGATTCGTTAGCTTCTTGGAATGAGGGAACCTATGAGGTGACAGTTCAGCACCAAGGTACTGTACAGGCGAAGAAGGTAGCGGATGTTGTAAATAATGATGTTGATGTAGTGATGGCAGTGGGCGCTTTAAGTTTAATTCTTATGGGCCGCATGACAGCTAGTGAATTAGCCTTTGAAGGAAAAGTGAGTGGTAACGACACTGTATTGGCTATGTTAGATCGAATATATCCAAAGCAAAAAACATATATTAATGAATGGTGGTAATGTAGACGTATTCGCTAGTGGTATGATACCCCTTAAAATGTCCACTGTGTTGCCGAATTGAAAACCTTAGCGTTCATAAAGACGTGTTATAATGGACGTATGATTTAATACATTAAAAAGCATGGAGGACCAAATGAAAGATTTATATTGTATGTTAGAGAGAGAGGTACTACCTGCTTTTGGTTGTACAGAACCGATTGCTTTGGCGTTTGCAGCGGCTAAAGCAGTAGAGGTTTTGGGGACATTTCCAACGAGTTTACATGCTGATTGTAGTGGCAATATTATTAAGAATGCTAAAAGTGTGACCATTCCTAATGCAGAGGGGCGCACTGGGTTTTATTATAGTTTGATTCTAGGGGCTATCGTAGGTGATGCGTCTAAAGAATTAGAAGTGCTAGAAGGCTTAACCAGTGCTGATGTAGCAAGGGCTGATGATTTATTTAATAGCAATTTCTGTACCGTTTCATTAGCAGAAGGCGTTGCTAATTTATATATTCAGGTAAGGGCTAGCACAGAAGAACATGAAGTCATAGTGACGGTACAGCAGAAGCATACGAATATTACTCATATTGAAAAAGATGGGGTTGTATTATTAGACATTCCTATGGAGCAAGTGCTGGCTGATGAGTTACAAATGACTTTTGATGATTGCTACGAATTCGCAGAAGAAGCGGATTTGAATCGGTTGAAAGAACTATTGAGTCGTCAATTTTCATATAATATGGCGATTGCCGAAGAAGGTATGAAAAATGCATATGGTTCAAATATTGGTAAATTAATCATTGAAGAATCAGCATCTATTGCAGATAAAGCACGGGCCTATGCGGCTGCTGGCTCAGATGCGCGTATGGGTGGTTGTAGCATGCCAGTGATGATAAACTGTGGCAGTGGTAATCAAGGTATCACTTTGTCTGTGCCTATTTTGGTATATGCTGAAGAATATAATGTGTCTGAAGAACGTCGATATCGTGCGTTAGCATTGGCTAATGTATTGGCTCTTTATATTAAACATGATATTGGGCGTTTGAGTGCTTATTGTGGTGTAGTAAGTGCGGCCTCTGCAACAGCAGCGGGCATTGCTTATATGCTAGAAGAATCAAAGGACGTTGTTTGGGAAACGTTATCCAATGCGCTAGTAGGGACGTCGGGTGTTGTGTGTGATGGTGCTAAAGCATCTTGTGCTATGAAGATTGGCATGTCCTTAGGTAATGCGTTATTATCCTATCGTCAGGCGAAAACAAATAATAGTTTCAAAAATGGCGATGGTATTGTAAAGGGTTCTATTGATGAAACAGTGCATACGGTAGGGCGTATTGCTCGTGATGGGATGCGTGAAACGGACATTGTTATTTGTGGCAAGTAGAGTATTAAGTATTTGGTGGAGAGGATGAGAGTTATGAGCAAAACAGTATTTATTACAGGTGCTACCTCTGGGATTGGGCGAGCTACAGCAGAAGCCTTTGCTAAAGCAGGGTACAACTTATTGTTGTGTGCTCGTCGTTTAGATGTGTTAGATAATCTAAAAGCTGAGTTTGAACCAGAATTTAAAATCAAGGTCACTACGTTTGCCCTAGATGTGACAGATCGTCAGGCGGTTAGTACCATAGTACCTAAGCAGATTGAAGCGGTGGGAGGCGTAGATATTCTCGTGAATAATGCAGGGCTTGCTCAAGGGTTAGATTCTTTTGAAACGAGCTCTATTGATGATATGGAAACCATGATTGATACCAATGTAAAAGGGTTGCTCTACGTATCACGCACAGTATTGCCATTTATGATTGAAAAAAATCAAGGACATATTATTAATTTAGGGTCAACAGCGGGTATTTATGCCTATGCTAAAGGCGCTGTATATTGTGCGACTAAGGCGGCGGTTAAGACACTAAGCGATGGTATCCGTATTGATACGATTGAAACGGATATTAAAGTAACGACGATTCAACCAGGGATTGTAGAAACGCCATTTAGCGAAGTTCGTTTTCATGGAGACAAAGATAAGGCGGCTGCGGTATATGCTGGCGTAGAAGCTTTGCAGGCTGAAGATATTGCTGAAATTATTGTATTTGCTGCTACACAGCCAAAACGTGTACAGATTTCAGATATTACGATTATGGCCAATCAGCAAGCTACAGGCTTTATGATTGCGAAGAAGTAAGCTAATTTTATGTATAGACGCCTACTAGACCCTAAATTTGGTATAGTTGGCGTCTTTTTATAAGGAGGCTGTAGCTATGAGTTCATTGTCGATTGTAGAGAACTTTAAGATGTGTATGACTAAAAAATACATGACTTTTCAAGGTAGGGCTAGTCGTGGTGAATATTGGAAGTTCGTTTTAGTACAATTTATTATTATGTTAATTGTAGGTATTGTGGTCTGGGTGTTTACTTTTGATGAAGATACGATTGATACGATTAGTACAATTGCCGCATTGCCATTTTTATTACCGTCTTTGGCAGTTCAAACACGACGTTTGCACGATCTAGGTCGCAGTGCATGGTGGTTATTACTTCATTTAGTGCCATATGCAGGATCCTTTGTATTATTTATTTTCTCTATTATGAAAGGTAAACCAGAGACTAATGAATATGGGCCTGTGCCAGATTATTCTAATTATTTTTAAATATTCTGAAAAATATGGAAATTAAAAAAATCTCTTGACAAAGTATATGTGTTTATGAGAGAATAACACACATCAAATGAAATAAGCGATGAACAGGTATAAAGAGCTATTGAGTTGCTTACAGAGAGTTGCCGGTTGGTGCGAGGCAATAGAACAAATAGTATCGAAACTCCCCTGTGAGCTTTGTGGTTGAATATTAGTAAGCCATGACGGTAGTTCCGTTATAACTACAAGAGAACCAACTAGGGTGGTACCGTGTTATAGTTTATGATGCCCCTGGAACACAGTAATGTGATTCCAGGGGCTTTTTTGATACTTTCATTTTTTATTTTATGATGACTTTGTATCAATCGTATCAGCTATATGTATCAACTTATGACGCCCCTGGACGTGCAGTTAGTCTGTGCATCCAGGGGTATTTTTTATTGAGTGAGAAGAGAGATTGGTGCTATGAAGGAGAGAGCATAGCACCTGCATTGAGAAAGATGAGAGGTAATTTTATGAGCCAAGTACAAAAAGCAACTAATCAGCAAGATGTGAACCGGGTGTATTTCTTTGATACTACCTTGCGGGATGGGGAGCAAAGTCCTGGCGTATCTTTGCAGACCCCTGAAAAAATTGAAATTGCACAAAATTTAGTAAGACTAGGTGTTGATGTTATTGAAGCAGGCTTTCCAGCAGCTTCACCAGGGGATTTTGAAGCGGTAAAAACTATTGCTGAAAACGTAAAAGGAGTTATCATTTGTGGTTTAGCAAGAGCTAATAAGGCAGATATTGAGCGGACGGCAGAAGCTTTACAAGGAGCGGAACGAAGTCGTCTCCATGTATTTATTGCCACCAGTGATATTCATTTGGAATATAAATTGAAGAAAACGCGTGAAGAAGTTCTTGCTATTGTGAAAGAATGTTTGGCTTTGGCTAAAGGGAAATTTGATGAAATCGAATTTTCAGCGGAAGATGCTTCGAGGACGGATTTGGAATATTTGTGTGAAGTCTTTTCAGTAGCTATTGCTGGCGGTGCTACCATACTTAATGTACCGGATACAGTCGGTTATATGACCCCTGATGAATTTGCTTATAAGATTCGTTATATTAAAGAACATGTGCAAGATATAGATAAGGCCATTATTAGTGTCCATTGCCATGACGACTTGGGGATGGCCAATGCTAATACGTTGGCAGCGATTCAAGCTGGGGCTCGTCAAGTAGAAGGAACGATTAATGGACTTGGTGAACGAGCGGGTAATGTAGGGATTGAAGAAGTGACGATGGCACTTAAAACAAGGCAAGATGTGTATGGAGTAACTACAGCTATTGATACGAAGCAATTTACTCGTGTAAGTAAATTAGTGAGTAAGTTAACGGGCATGGCGGTACCACCAAATAAAGCGATTGTAGGTCGCAATGCTTTTGCTCATGAGTCTGGAATTCATCAACATGGTATGCTAAATAATCCCACGACCTACGAAATCATGACACCAGAAAGTGTAGGTGCTGAAAAAACAAGTATCGTTCTTGGTAAACATTCGGGTTGTCATGCCTTTGAAAGTCATTTAGAAACAATGGGCTTCCATTTTACCGCTGAAAAAGTAAATGATTTATTTGTAAAATTTAAAGCGCTAGCGGATCGGAAGAAAGAGATTTTTGATGAAGATATTTTGGCTCTTGTTATTGATAATATTGACCATGTAAAAGCCATTGAACTCGTGCATCATCATTATAAATCTAATGAACGTGGTTATGCTTATGCAGATGTACGGCTTAAAACACCACAAGGTATCCGCGAAGATGCGGCCGTTGGTGATGGTTCGGTTGATGCCTCACTTAAAGCAGCACAGCGTGTTATTGGCTTACCGATTGAGCTTAAGGATTATCAGGTACGCTCCGTCACAGCCGGCCAAGATGCACTAGGTGAAGTGCAGGTAACGATTGAATATAAAGGGCGTCAATATAATGGGCGTGGTGTAAGCACGGACGTAATTTCATCCAGTGTATTAGCCTATAT
The DNA here is from genome assembly GCF_900460315.1 of Veillonella criceti. Classification (NCBI taxonomy): domain Bacteria; kingdom Bacillati; phylum Bacillota; class Negativicutes; order Veillonellales; family Veillonellaceae; genus Veillonella; species Veillonella criceti. Next base: position 1,599,692 of record NZ_UHIO01000001.1, read on the forward strand.
TAATGCTGTTAACTATGTATATTTAACTGAAGAAATTGAAAAAGAATTTGAATAGTCAGTGTAGTAGAAAGTATTAAATGGATTAATAGAAATAGTGAGAATTGAGAATAAGGAGGCATTCGTTATGGGGATGACGATGACAGAGAAGAACATGGCTCGCCATGCAGGGGTGGCTACGGTAAGAGCCGGTGAGATTATAGAATGTAAAGTAGATGCCGTATTGATGAACGATATTACTTTTCCACCAGCCTTAAAAGAGTTTAGAAAAATTGGTAAACCTGTATTTGATCGAGCGAAAATTTATTTGGTGCCCGATCATTTCACACCGAATAAAGATATTAAATCGGCTGAACAAGCGAAGATAATGCGTGATTTTGTCCGGCAAGAACAAATTACTCATTATTTTGAAGTAGGCCGTATGGGGATTGAACATGTGTTATTGCCAGAACAAGGCTTAGTAGCACCAGGGGATATGATTATCGGTGCCGATTCTCATACGTGTACCTATGGAGCACTCGGTGCCTTTGCTACGGGGGTAGGTTCCACTGATGCAGGGGTTGCTATGGCAATGGGACAGACTTGGTTTAAAGTGCCAGAAGCGATTAAAGTGGAACTTACGGGTATGCCGAATCGTTGGGTAACCGGTAAGGATATTGTGCTTGAACTGATTGGTCAAATTGGCGTAGATGGAGCGCGGTATAAAGCGATTGAATTCTGTGGTGATGGTATTGCTCATTTAACCATGGCTGATCGTTTGACGATTTGTAATATGGCGATCGAAGCAGGTGGTAAATGTGGCGTGTTCCCTTATGATGAGGTGACTAAGGCGTATGTAACTGGTCGTGTGAAACGTGAATATACACCTGTGGTAGCTGATGAAGATGCGGTATATAGTGAAACGGTAGTCATCGATTTAGCGACGTTGAAGCCAGTCGTGGCTTTCCCTCATTTGCCGTCTAATACGCATTATATTACGGACATTGCTAAGGATATTACCATTGACCAAGTGGTGATTGGTTCTTGTACCAACGGGCGCTATGAAGATTTAGAAGCGGCTGCCTCTATTTTTAAAGATAGAAAAGTAGCGGACTTTGTTCGTTGCATTGTAGTGCCAGGTAGCCAAGCTGTATATGATCAAGCTATTAAAGCAGGCTTGATAGATATTTTTATTGATGCGGGTTGTGCGGTGAGTACGCCTACCTGTGGGCCTTGTTTAGGTGGTTACATGGGGATTATGGCAGCTGGTGAACGGACTGTTTCCACCACAAATCGTAATTTTAGAGGGCGCATGGGCCATGTAGATAGTGAAGTGTATTTAGCTAGTCCGTATGTGGCGGCGGCCAGTGCTGTACTTGGACGCATTGCAGGACCAGAGGAGGTATAATATGGATTTTCAAGGTAAAATTTGGCGTTATGGCGACAATGTAGATACAGATGTAATTATTCCTGCTCGGTATTTAGCTATTGCTGATATGGCAGAACTTGCGACACATGCCATGGAAGATATTGACACGACCTTTGCAGCTAAGGTACAGCCTGGTGACTTGATGGTGGCTGGTAAGAATTTTGGTTGTGGTTCCTCTCGTGAACATGCGCCAGCGGTTATTAAAGCTAGTGGTGTGCCTTGTATTATTGCCCATAGTTTTGCACGGATATTTTTCCGCAATGCGATTAATATTGGGTTACCAGTGATTGAAATTGGTGATGCCGTTGAAAAAATACAAGTGAATCATGAAATTGGCATCGATATGAGTACTGGTGAGGTACATAATATAACGACTGGTGAAACCTATCAGGGGACAGCCTTGCCACCCTTTGTGCAGGCCATTGCTAAAGCAGGCGGGCTGGTAAATTTTGCTAAACAACGAGGTTAAGAGGCTTTGTAGTCATTAAAAGTGAAATATGAATTACCTATTTTGAGAGGTAGGTAATATATAGAGAAAGAGAGTTAGAACATGAGTATAGAGAAAACGGTAGTAGCCATTAATGGGGATGGCATAGGTCGTGAAATTGTAGAGGCAGCACGTCGTGTGGTAGATAAAGCGGTAGTTAAAGATAATATCGTTATTTGTTGGGCTGAGCATAAGGCAGGTGGTGAAGCCATTGATGCGTATGGAAAGCCGCTACCACAAAGTACGATTGATGCCTGTAAAAAAGCGGAGGCAGTTCTCCTTGGTGCCGTAGGCGGGCCTAAATGGGATTCTGTTGCGCCAGCGATTCGCCCTGAAAAAGCAATTTTAGGACTTCGTAAGGAGTTAGGCTTATTTTGTAATTTACGTCCGGTTCGTATTTTTAAAGCCTTGCAAGAGTATTCGCCGCTAAAGCCAGAATTGGTACAGGATGTAGATTTTGTCATTGTTCGTGAACTTACAGGTGGTATTTATTTTGGTGAACGGTCAGAAGCGAGCGGTGAAGGCCCTAATGAAAAAGCTTGGGATAAGGAAACATATCATCGTTATGAAATTGAACGAATTATAGACATCGCCATTGATACAGCGAAGAAACGTAAAGGCAAAGTAACGAGCGTAGATAAAGCCAATGTACTAGCTTCATCACGCTTATGGCGCACTGTGGCACAAGAAAAAGCCACTGCCAATTCGGCAGTGACTTTTGATTACTTATATGTAGATAATACAGCCATGCAATTAGTTGTTAACCCCGGTCAATTTGATGTAATTGTAACGACGAATTTATTTGGTGACATTCTAAGTGACGAAGGGGCCGTTGTTTCAGGCTCTCTTGGTCTATTACCGTCTGCCTCCATTGGTACTGGTACAGCCTTGTATGAACCAATTCATGGCTCAGCGCCTGATATTGCTGGCAAGGGCATCGCCAACCCATTGGGGACAATATTGTCAGCGGCTATGATGTGTCGTTATTCCTTGGGCGCTTCTAAGGCAGCCGACGCTATTGAAGCAGCCGTGGAAGCGGCCTTGACTGCTGGCTATCGTACAGGCGATATTTACAAGGATGGCATGAAACGAGTGAATACAGAAGGCATGACGGAAGCCGTGTTACAATATATCTAATAACGATTTAATAGAGCTTTTCTAACACAGAATCATCGATTTTAAAGGTGTGTTCTGGAGCAGGAAAGCTTCTTTCTTTTACGTCTTTAATGTAGTCTTTGACAGCATTGACGGTAATGTCATGAAGATTGGCGTATTGTTTTACAAATTTTGGGGTGAAACCAGTGCTAATCCCCAGTAAATCGTTGCACACTAATACTTGACCATCACAGCCATTACCAGCGCCAATTCCAATGGTTGCCATGGTTATTAGTTCATCGGTCACCTTTTTAGCAAGGGCCGCCGGTACGCATTCTAGGACACAGGCAAAGGCACCTGCTGCTTCAAGGGCTTTGGCATCGGCCAGTAGTTGTTGTGCTGCCGCTACTTCTTTACCTTGTACTTTAAAACCACCTAATTGATTGACTGATTGTGGTGTTAAACCAATATGGGCCACTACAGGAATTCCAGCTGTTGTTAATTTATGGACTAATTCGCAGACTTCTTGACCGCCTTCGAGTTTTACAGCGGTGCAGCCCGTTTCTTTTAGTAAGCGACCGGCATTATATAGGCCATCGGTTAGACTCGCTTGATAACTCATAAAGGGCATATCCGCTACGACTAGGGCCGTGCTGTTACCGCGTACAACGGCTTTTGTATGATGAATCATTTCCTCCATGGTTACAGGAATCGTTGATTGGTAACCGAGGATTACATTGCCAAGCGAATCGCCTACAAGTATCATGTCAATACCTGCTTCGTTAACATTACGGGCCATGGCGACATCATAGGCTGTAATCATAGTAATAGGTTCACCTTTTTGTTTCATATCTTTAATAGTTGTAATAGTAACTGGTTTCTTCGGTGTCGTAGTAGTAGCTGTATTAGTTACTGCATTAGTTGTTGTATTAGTCGCTGTACTAGTTGCTTCATTAGTCGCTGCATTAGTTGCTGTATTTGTTGTAGTATTCATGGTAAGACTCCTTTTGGGATGTTTTCCGTTTTAAAAAGTAAAAATAATTAATAGACGTTATTTGAGGCAATACAATCAGGCGATTTTAAAGACTCTTTAATAGCTCCTTGATACTGTTAATCTATTCCTTAGTTAGTAATTCACGTAATTCCTTGGCTTGTGCCATAGAAATAGTGCCATTTTGTAAGGCTAACTGTGTAGTTAAGCGACCTAAACTGCAATAGCTAGGAAGGTATTCAGAGGGTAAGGTTGCCAGATGCTGTTTTATGGTTGCTACATCACCTCGTGCAATAGGGCCTGTTAGGACTGTTCGTGGTTCTGTAGTGTGGCTTACATTTTGAACTGTACCCTGAAATAAAGGTAATAAGGCTTGCCAGGCAGCGTTAGATGGTAACCAATGGCTGATTAATTGTTGAGCAAGTGCTTGCAAGGTTACGGTATAATTGGAACAGATACAGGCTGCTGCATGATAGATAGCTCGTTCTTCTGGTGGCACATGAAAGGCCTGTCCTCCTAGTCTAGTTACAATAGACTGTGCTATAGAAAGGGCCGTGCTATCACCATCGATGGCCATGTACACTCCGCTTAAAGGCGTGTGGGTATGTGCAAAGGTTTGTAGTGGATGCAGACTGCCAGTGGCAGCGCCTAATTTGGTTAGGGGTTCCAATGGTTCTAGGCCTAAACTACCACTGCAATGCAAGAAAGTTTTGCCAGTTAAGGTTAAGCTCGGTTGATTTAGGGCCGTTAAGTTTGAGGTTACGGCTGTTGCTACCGCACCAATTAATCGATCTGGTACCGTCAGAAAAATAACATCACTTTGCTGTAGTAACTCGACTTGCGTGTAGGGCGGTGTTTGAAATTGTTGCGCCAATTGGGTTGTTGTTTTAGGAGAAGACCCTATAATCCCTACGATGTCGTTGGCGAGGGCGGAGGCTAAGCTTTGCCCTACTTTGCCACCACCGATAATACCGATTTTCATAGTTTCATAGAACTCCTTTCTGGAGACTTGGCGCAAAAAAGGCGCACTTCGACCACGAAATGCGCCTAAATATCCTATGTTGCGTCTCGTCCCGGTCTTATAGATCCAAGCGAATATGACAATGTACTGTTATTTCATGGACGGCAACTAAGCCTAGCGATAGGTTTGCTCTAGCAGTGATGAATTGATATGGTTCGTTGCAGATACCATTCAACAGACTGACGAGCCAAGAAAATGCCTAAGTCCTGAAATGATAGTATATGTCCATAGTAGTATAGGGGGTGGGGGTTGTCAACTGCATATTAGTTAAAAGGTGTATTTAGTTGCTGACACCTTTATTTTACTGAAAAATTTATATTGACTTCTCTTTCCTACCTGTGTATAATTGAGAAAAACATAAAGATATCGTCGACGAACAGGAAGAGTAATTATAAAAGTTCGGCTACAGCGAGTCGGGAATGGTGGGAGCCTGATGCAAGAATTTATAATGAATGGACCTGGGAGACGTGGCCCGAACTTTGGTAGGCGCCACCGGTCATCTCCGACCGTTAACAAAGGAGCGCGTATCGCCTGTGGGTAGGCCGTACGTAGTGAGCCGGGTCTTTATGACCAATTGGGGTGGCACCGCGGATAACCTTCGTCCCTAGATTTTTGGGATTGGAAGGTTTTTTTTATACCCATTTTTAGGAGGAAAGAAGTATGGAGCGAATTCAAGATGTTTCAAAATTAGTATATACACATGTGCAAGGCGGTCAGTTTCGTTGGGTTACTGTGAGCACCTTAATGTTGGCCCTTGGCACTATTTTACACTTAGTAAGTCCCAGTGTAGCGGGGATTACGCCAAACTGGATGATTGCCACTTATTGTGTAGCTATTCATTTGACACGGCCTAATTATCGTCAGTCCTTAGGGATTGGTTTAGTGGCAGCGCTTATCAATTTGATGACTTCTAAGTCGGCCTTTCCTTATGCCAACTTATTAAGTGAACCAGCCGGGGCATTGACTTGTGCTTTTGTAGTACATATATTTAGCAAAGTAAAATTAGGTAGTCATATGGTTCCACCTGTTGTATCAGGCTTTTTCAGTACCTTAGTATCTGGTGCGATTTTTGTAACGATTTTATTTTATGTATTAGCATTACCGCTTGATGTATATCTTAAAGGGATGTGGCCGTTAGTTCTAATCATATCTCTTTGTAATGCCGTTGTTACCCCTTTACTTTATGTACCAGCACAACGTTTATTTGCTCGTCGTGGCTATTTACCAAATGCTGATGAGGTTATTTCGAGTGATCATAGTCAATATGAATTAGTACCTGCCACAGATGCTAAAATTTCCATTGAACATTTCTCATATTATTATGGTAGTCAAACAAAACCAGCCATTAAAGATGTGAATTTAGTGGTTAATGATGGTGATTTCTTAGTTATTACAGGGCCGGCTGGTTGTGGTAAATCCACTTTATGTATGGCTATGATTGGGGCGGTGCCTAAATTCTACGGTGGTCGTATGGAAGGTATGGTGTATGTTAACGGCAAGGCTACAACGCAAGCGGAAATTTCAGAATTGGCCACTGAAATTGGTGTTGTATTAGCTGATTATGATACACAACTTGTAACGATGACAGTAGCCGAAGAAGTGGCCTTTGCCATGGAAAACCGAGGCTATACACCAGAACAGATTAAAGAACGCAGTGCCATTGTGTTTAAGCAAGTGGGCCTTGAAGGAAAAGAAGATCGTAAGATTACAAGCCTTTCTGGGGGACAACGTCAACGTTTAGCCATTGCTTCTGTATTGGCTACGAATCCTTCTATTTTAGTGTTAGATGAACCGACCAGTTCGCTCGATCCAGAAGGGACGGAAGAACTATATCGCTTAGTTGGTTCTTTAAATAAGGAATATGGTATTACGGTAGTTGTAATTGACCATGATTTACATGCTGTATTACCATATGCCAATCGGATGGCGCTTATGGTGGATGGTGAACTTCGCTGTGATGATGTGCCTGAAAAAACATTGCGCTATATGTACATCAATGATATTTATGTAGATGCATTACCTTCCATCTTTACAACCTATATGCGGTTAGAAGCGGCCGGTTACCAATTTGAAGCGCCATGGCTTAGCGTTGAGGCTGCAAAAACTGGTTTGAAGGTATCCTAAGGAGGCTATTATGCTAGAAGTTAAAGGCTTGCGCTTTGGGTATGTCCTAGGGCAAGATATTATAGATAATGTAGATTTTACAATTGGTGAAGGGGAATTTATTGCTGTCGGTGGTCGTAATGGTTGTGGTAAAACAACGGTGACTCGTTTGTTGATGGGACTTGAAAAGCCACGCGGCGGTAAGATGTTCTATGATGGGGAAGATATTACTAACTTATCACCGGCTGATCGTGGTCGTTTTATTGGCTATGTATTTCAACAGCCAGATCGGCAGATGTTCCGCCCTACGGTAGCTGAAGAAGTAGGCTTTGGGCCTGAACAATTAGGTTATACCAAAGCAGAGGTAGCCGATATTACATCTAAAGCATTGGCGGCTACAGGGATTAGTCATTTGCGTGATGCTTATCCGCCAACGCTTCGCCGAGGAGAAAAACAACGAGTGGCTATTGCATCGGCCTTGGCTATGAAGTCTAAGATTTTAATTTTAGATGAACCGACCAGTGGTCAAGACGGCAAAGAAACTCGTGAATTATTAGAATTATTGGAAACATTGCGAGCTACAGGGCTTACGATTTTGTTAGTGACTCATGATATGGAAATTATGGCCGCTCATTGTACACGGGCTATTATTATTGGCTATGGTACCAAAGCGTTTGATGGTACACCCGAAGAATTATTTACAGCCCGCGATGATTTATTTGATTTGGGTCTTACCAAGCCACCGTGTGTGGCACTAGCAGAAACGGTATCTGGTCTTGGGTATTGTAAGTCTATGGAAGAATTTGAAGCTAAAATGCTAGCCCGTAAGGGTCGCAGTTAGGAGGAACCTCATGAAACGATTAGTACCTTTTACCAAAATATTGATGACTATTGCGTTTTCCGTGTGGGCTGTTCTCTTCCAAACCCCTTACGAATTAACGTTACTATTAGCGTTAGAGCTCATTATTTTATTAGCAACCGGTCTCTTGAGTAAACAGTTAAAAGCCGTATTAGTATTGGCCACTTTTGCCGTGTTTTTGGCTGTGGTGCAATACATTGGGGGTGGCACTTTGGAATCAGCCTACGTAACTGGTTTGCGCATGCTTTGTATGACTATGGTCTTTATTATGCTCTTGGCGACTACTAAATTGCAGGATTTAACAGCGGCGCTAGTTACACAATGTAAAATTCCCTACGAATATGCGTTTATGTTCACCGCAGCCCTTCGTTTTGTACCTGATTTTATTGCCGAAAGTAAAGCGGTACAAGAAGCACAGGCCTGTCGTGGCCTTGCCTTAGAAGGTAATATTTTTAAACGATTTGCGTCTTATGGTTCGGTTATTCAACCGCTATTGTTGAAGTCTTTAGGTCGTTCTGAAACGATGGCTTTATCGTTGGAACTACGTGGTTTTGGTAATAAAAATCACAGTTTTGTAGCCACAGTAGGGATGCGTAGTTTAGATTATGCTGTAGTAGCTGTATTGGCTCTTGTAACGGTAGCCATTATTTTGTATGTACGTGGCGCAATTTAAGATATTGTTGTAAACTATAGATAAGTATTAATTCTGGATTGTTTCTGTTAGCAGTGAGAAATCACGGGTATTTTCAGTGTTAGGTACTAGTTAGATACTAGTGTTTTGGGTTATTAGTTACTAGTAGGTGTCTATGAGTAAACAATATTCAATCGTAGGTCATAACCAGTATGAAGGACAATTGGTAGATGGCCATTTGCACACAGAACTATGTCCTCATGGGACAGGGGAAAAAGTCGCCCTTTTAATTGAAAAAGCCATTGACTTAGGGTTTTACAAGCTATGTTTAACAGAACATGCGCCTTTACCTAGTGGCTTTGTGCGCCGTTATAAAGGTGACAAAGAGGCCTATGACACAGCGGCTATTCGCACAGATCAAGTGGAACCATATTTAGCATTAGGAACAGAATTACAAAAGGAATATGGCCAATATATTAATCTATCGGTAGGCTTTGAAGTTGATTATTTGCCGGGGTTTGAAGAATCTACGCGAGAGTTCCTTACTTTGGTAGGGCCTTATACGGGTGATAATCTACTATCGGTTCATTTTATGTTAGGTGTTGACGATGGTTTTTGGTGTGTTGATTATAGCGAAGCGGAATTTCAGCGTGGCTTTGGTCCATGGTTAACTAAGCAAGATGTATTGTATCGGCGCTATTTTCAATCAGTATTAGAAGGGGTACAAACAGATTTTGGGCCTCATACGCCTGTGCGAATTGGGCATTTAGATTTGATTAAGAAATATCAGCATCATTTTAATTTTAAATCGTCCTATGATAAAGCGACGCAACAAGTGATTCGCGAGATTTTACAGACTTTGAGATTTCAGAATCGCACTCTTGATTACAATATAGCAGGTCTATATAAGTCGAATTGTCGTGAAATGTATCCGAGTTCTTTTATTCAAGGTATGGCCTATGCTATAGGAGTACCGTATATGATAGGCTCTGATTCTCACGGTGTTAGTGCTTTTGAAAACGCATGGACTCCAGAATAAGTATAGGTTGTAATTGATAAGACTATATAAAAAGAAATAAGTAAAAACATCCTTTGGGTATGATAGTGATGATTCAATATGAATTCAATGGCTACCATTTCTAAAGGATGTTTTTTTATAGATGAGATTAATGCATAGAATATATGCACAATCATATATTGACGAAGTAATGGATACGGTGTATTATAGCTTTAATGCTTTAGCAAGATAAAGAGATGAAGAATTAGATTTGATAATTTACAGGGAATCAATAAGAGCGTGATTTGAGAAATAGGAGATAGTGAGGGCTAGACATATGAAACAGAAACGATTGCCTCAAGGATTTCGAGATGAGTTTGGTGAAGAAGCACAGAAAAAAGCACTTCTAAGCAATTTAATGTCGAAATGTTTTTATAAGCGAGGCTATACCAAAATTATAACACCCTTAATTGAATATAAAAATGTGTTTGATGATTATGATTTAGCGATTCAGCAGAAACTCTATGAATTAGTAGATAATTCACAAGATCGTTTAGTGGTGCGACCTGATTTAACGCTACCAATTGCTCGATTCTTAGCGAATATACAGGTGAGTTTACCTAAGAAATTTTATTATATTGGTGATGTACTGGCTATGAATCAAGCTCATCGTGGTTGGGCTAATCAGGTGACACAAGCAGGTATTGAATTAGTAGGCTATGAGTCGAATCGGGCTGAATTAGAATGTTTGCTGGTGATTAATCAAGTTAATCGTTTGTTGCTTAATAATCAATTGTATTTAGAGTTAAGTGATGCTCGGTTTGCACCTACTATTGTAGATGCATTGGGGCTAACAGTGGCTGAAGAAGAAGTTTTGTTTGAAGCTTTATTTAATAAAAACGTACCACAATATGAACGAATTATTGAGGGGTACGCAGAAAATGCTTTATATCCTTTATTAGTTGTATGGCCACGATTATTTGGCTCTGTTGAAGAAGTTCAGCAAGAATTAAATCAAGTCATTTTGCCAATGGCAGCACAACGTATTGTCAATGGATTGATGGAATTGGCAAAAACAGTGCAATATATGTCGAATCAACAAGTGCGGTTAGATTTAAGTAGCCGTCCACCTCAACCTTATTATACAGGGCTTACCTTTAGGGGGTATGTAGATGAAGTGGCGAGCTATATTGTAAGCGGTGGTCGCTATGACCAGTTGTTAGCGAATTTTCAAAAAGAACCAACATGTGCTGTTGGTATGGCGTTTGATTTAGATGTATTAAGTGATGTGGCGCAGATGGAAGTGCCTAAGGCAAAACCTATATTGGTATATTATGAAAAAGAGGCGTGGGCCAAAGCAACCGCTTATTTAGTGAACCATCCAGCTTATAGTTTAGTGCTGGCAGATACGTTGGAAGAGGCTAGAGAACAAGCTATACGAGAAAATGCCGTTTTATATGTGGTAAGTCAAGAAGGAGTGAGTGAAGATGCTTAGCATAGCGTTAACGAAAGGTCGTGTAGAGGAACAAGTCATACCCCTTCTTGAAACTTGTGGGATTGATTGTGAACCCTTGCGCAATAAAAAACGTAAATTGGTCATTCCATTAGGTGATAGTTTAGAAGTGATTTTAGTAAAAGGTGGCGACGTATTAACGTACCTTAATCATGGAGTCGTTGACATTGGGATTGTAGGTAGCGATATTTTAGAAGAACAGCAAAACACGAGTTATGAATTATTGGATTTACAAACGGGGCGTTGCCAATTTATTTTAGCTTCATTAGCTGGTTATGATTTAAATGAACCACGACGACATACGATAGGAACTAAATACCCTAATATTACCAAAGCATACTTTGCCAGTCGTGGTAAAGATGTAGAGATTATAAAGATTGAAGGATCGGTTGAGTTGGCGCCATTGATTGGGTTAGCTGATGCGATTGTAGATATTACAGAAACGGGCACTACATTGCGAGAAAATAATTTACAGGTGTTTGATTGGTTGATGCCGATTTCTACACGGTTAGTGGCCAATCCATTAGCATTAAAGCAAAAACGTAGTGAAATTTTTAGTTTAGTGGATCGCTTGAAGACGATGAGGAGAACATTATGAAAATATATAGAGAACCGTTAGCGACTATGCTTGACTTAGTCAATAAATATACAGCACAAACCGTTGATATAGACATTGAACAACAAGTTCGCACGATTATTGAAACGGTAATGGCTGAAGGGGATGAGGCACTTCGTAAGTATAGTCATCAATTTGATGGGGTAGCTGTAGAGGCGTTAGAGGTATCGAAGGCTGAAATAGAGGACGCCTATAATCAATTACCAGCAGAGTTATTAAAAGCCCTAGAAGTGGCTAAGGCAAATATAGAGGCGTTTCATAAACGGGAAATTGATCAGAGCTTTATTGATTTAGATACGACGGGGATATTGCGTGGTCAAAAAGTAACCCCTCTTAAACGTGTCGGTATTTATGTACCTGGTGGTACGGCGGCTTATCCATCAACGATTTTAATGTGTGCCTTACCAGCTAAAATTGCAGGCGTTAAAGAAGTTATTATGGTGACGCCTCCACAAAAAGAGGGTATTGCGCCTATCGTGCTAGGGGCGGCTAAATTGGCGGGCGTTGATGCGGTATACCAAGTAGGTGGGGCACAAGCGGTGGCAGCACTTGCCTATGGTACAGAGTCCATTCCTAAAGTGGATAAAATTGTGGGCCCTGGTAACATTTATGTAGCTACGGCGAAGCGCCAAGTGTTTGGGCAAGTTTCTATTGATATGATTGCAGGGCCTTCGGAAATTGGAATTTTAGCTGATGAAACGGCGAATCCTGTTCATATTGCTGCTGATTTACTATCACAAGCAGAGCATGATAAACGGGCGCGTTCTATTTTAATAACCAATAGTGAAGTATTGGCGAATGCAGTAGCTACAGAAGTAGAACGTCAACTTAATGAGTTACCGCGTAAGGAGATTGCAAAGGTGGCAATTGAAGAGCGAAGTTTTATCGCTATTATTGACTCTATTGAAGATATGTTTACGTTAATGAATGAAGTGGCACCAGAACATTTAGAGATTCAACTAACCAATGCTGTGGAATATATGAGTTTAGTAGAAAATGCAGGGTCTGTATTTTTAGGACCTTATACGGCTGAACCGGTAGGGGATTATATGGGGGGCCCTAACCATGTATTGCCGACCAGTGGTACGGCGCGTTTTTCTTCGCCATTAGGGGTATACGACTTTGTGAAACGCACTTCTTTTATGCAATTCTCCAAAGCTCGTTTACAAGAGTTGGCGCCTCATATTGCAGTATTAGCCCGGACAGAAGGATTAGAAGGACATGCTCGGTCCATTGAGATTCGTTTTGATGAAAAAGCTGATCAGTTTACATTTGATAATGAGGAAGTGAATGGTTTGTATGGACACTAAGAATAGAGTGTTAACGTTAGGGGCTACTAAAGAAGGCATTACCTCGGATAGTTCTTTACTACAGGCTAAAGGCCGTTGTGGTAAGGTGACACGGGTAACGGGAGAAACGAATATTACCGTTAGTTTGTCATTAGATGCACAGACGGGTGTCATGGTTGATACGGGTATTGGTTTCCTTGATCACATGCTAAGCTTATTGGCTAAGCATGGCCGTTTTGGTTTAACCGTGGACGCTAAAGGCGATACTTATATTGATGCGCATCATACGGTTGAAGATGTAGCTCTGGCCCTAGGTCAGGCTTTAACACAAGCGTTAGGTGCTAAAGAACAAATTGAACGGTATGGTCAGGCTTGGGCACCTATGGATGAAGCCTTGACTCAAGTGGTTATAGATTTAAGTGGTCGGCCGTATTTAGTGTATAAGGCGGAGCTTACCACACCTGTACTTGGTGGAAATTTTGAAACCGAATTGGTAGAAGACTTCTTTCAAGCTTTGGCAATGAATGGTTTAATGAATCTTCATGTTCGCAATGAATATGGTCGTAATACGCATCACATCATTGAAAGCATGTTTAAGGCTACAGGCCGTGCTTTGCGACAAGCTGTCACCATTAATACTGAGATTGAAGGCATTAATTCTACCAAAGGAAGTTTGACTGTTTAAGAAAAGAATTAAAAAAGAGTTTCAATAAAAGAATTAAAAACGAATGATTAAAAAGAGAAAGAATAAGGATGAAATATGATTGCAATCGTTGATTATGATGCAGGTAATACATTTAATGTGCAAAAAGCCTTTGCTTATTTGGGGATTCCTACTGTATTAACAGCCGATAGAGATAAAATTCTAGGCGCTGCTGGTGTAGTGGTACCAGGGGTAGGTGCCTTTAAACAAGCTATGGAAACTTTGTCGGCCCGTGGCTTAGTTTCTGTGTTACAGGACGTAGCGAACCAAGAAAAACCCTTATTAGGTATTTGTTTAGGCATGCAGATTCTATTTGAGTCATCTACTGAATATGGTAAGACTGCTGGGTTAGGGCTTATACCTGGCACCGTAGAGCCTCTTCCAGCTGATTTAGGCCTTTTGGTCCCTCATACCGGTTGGAATCAAAATCAGGTATATAAGAAACAGAGTCCATTTGCATTAGTTAATGAAGAATATACGTATTTTGTTCATTCGTATTATGCTTGTTGTGATGCACAATATATAACGGCCGTTGCAGAGTATGGTGTGAAAGTGCCTGCTATTGTAGAGCGCGGTTCTGTGTATGGCATGCAGTTTCACCCTGAAAAAAGTGCGGCTGTAGGCCTTCGCCTGTTGAATCAGTTTGGCGTTTTGTGTGGAGCCGTATAAGGACTAATTAATAGCTTTAGTATGTGACATAATTCTTAGGAGGTTTTATGATATTTCCTGCCATTGATATACAAAATAAACGAAGTGTGCGTCTTTTTAAAGGCGATTTTAACCAAGAAATCGTGATTAATCCCGACCCGGTGGCACAAGCGAGTACTTATGAAACTGCCGGGATTAAAGCGCTTCATGTGGTTGACTTAGATGGGGCTAAAGCAGGGAAACCTGTAAATTATGATAGCATTGTAGGGATACGCCAGGTCTTTCGTGGTGTCATTGAAGTGGGGGGCGGTATTCGTGATGAGGCGACTATTAAAGCATATTTAGAAGCAGGGGTTAATCGTGTTATTTTAGGTTCTGTAGCGTTAAAACAGGCTGAATTTACGAAACGGATGTTAGCTACTTACGGGGCTGAACGTATTGTGATTGGTGTTGATGGTCTTGAAGGGAACGTAGCGACGGAAGGTTGGCTAGAGCAGTCGGAAGTGACTATGGCGACATTGATTCGTGAAATGGTGATGGCTGGGGCCCAATATTTTATTGTTACCGATATTAGCCGTGATGGGACTATGTCAGGTGCTAATGAAATTTTGCTTAGTCAGTTGCAGGCCCAGTTTCCAGAGGCTACTATTATTGCGTCTGGCGGTATCCGCCATAGAGAGGATATTGTGAGTCTTCGTAAAAAAGGAATTACTCATTGCATTGTGGGCAAGGCACTTTATGAAGGGCCCTTAACCTTGGCCGATGTGGTAGCGTTAGAGGAGGAGCTATGTTAGCTAAACGAATTATTCCTTGTTTGGATGTGGACAATGGGCGCGTAAAAAAGGGTGTTAATTTTGTAAATCTAGTAGATGTAGGGGACCCTGTTGCCATTGCTGCTTCCTATGAAACGCAAGGGGCTGATGAACAAGTCTTTTTAGATATTACAGCGACGACAGAAGGGCGAGGCACCTTTAGTGATGTTATATCCGCTATTTCTGAAAAAGTATTTATGCCACTCACGGTAGGTGGCGGGATTCGAAGTGTTGAGGATATGCAGCGGTTATTGCAAGCAGGGGCTGATAAGATTTCATTGAATTCAGCGGCGTTAGCTAATCCAGAGCTTATTCGGGCTGGGGCAGAAAAATTTGGCAATCAGTGTATGGTAGTGGCCATTGATGTAAAGCAGGATCCTCATACTGGTGTGCGGTACGCCTATACACATGGGGGGCGTAAGAAAACAGATTGGTTAGCTTATGAATGGGCCCAAGAGGCTGTACGCCTAGGGGCTGGTGAATTACTAGTAACTAGCATGGATAAAGATGGGACTAAATCTGGTTTTGATATTGATTTATATGAGCAGTTGTGTGAATTAGTACAAGTGCCGATTATTGCCTCTGGTGGCGCGGGAACGGTGGAACATTTTGTAGAGGTGTTTCAGGCAACCAATGTGACAGGTGCTTTAGCAGCGTCTATTTTTCACTTTGGTGAAGTAACAATTGAAGACGTAAAAAAAGCCTTACGGGCTCATAATATTCCCGTTCGATAAAGGAGGCACTAATATGGATTTAGTACAGCGTGTACAGCCTGATTTTGTAAAAGGGCAAGGTTTATTACCTACTGTTGTAGTTGATGCGAATACGAAAGACGTACTTATGGTAGCGTGGATGAATGAGGAAAGCTATAAACGGACATTAGCAACCAAAGAAACGTGGTTCTGGTCGCGTTCACGGCAAGAATTATGGCATAAGGGTGGTACGAGTGGTCACACACAGCAGGTGGTACGAGCTACGCTTGATTGTGATGGTGATACATTACTGTTAGAAGTTATTCCTAAAGGCCCTGCTTGTCATACAGGGGCGAGCAGTTGCTTTTTTAATGAAATAGAGTTGTTATAATTTAGTTCACATGTATTGCGGTTTATATGAGGAGAACACATGACACAAGCATTAATTGAATTATATAAGGTGATTCAAGACCGTAAAGACAGTCCCAAAGAAGGATCGTATACAAATTATTTATTTACCAAAGGCCTTGATAAAATTTTGAAAAAGGTGGGGGAAGAAGCCACTGAAGTAGTGATTGCCGCTAAGAATGAAGATTCGGCTGAGTTAGTCTATGAAACGGCTGATTTACTCTATCATGTATGGGTGTTACTAGTTGAAAAAGGGATTCCCTATGAAGCAATTACTGAAGAATTAGCACGGCGCGAAGGACTGATTAGCAAGACTACAGAACGTCCTGAAATTAAGAATTTATAAAGATATCTATGTAGGGGCTTTGTTAGCACTAGAAAGGACTCCTTATGAAAGAGAGTATTCAACAATTAAAACCATATATTCCAGAGGAACCGATTAGTCGTTTAAAAGAACGACTCGGCTTAACACATTTGGTTCGATTATCAGCTAATGAAAATCCGTATGGCACTTCGCCAAAGGTAAAAAAAGCGGTTATGGAATATGTTGAGGCTCATGATAGTAGTCAATACCCTGATGGTTATTCCACTTCTTTGCGTAAGGCGATTGCTGACTTTATAAAAGTGCCAGATGAATCGTTAGTGATTGGTGTAGGACTTGATGAGGTAATTACGTTATTAAGTCGTGCTTTTTTAACAGCAGGAGACTCTATTGTTATTAGTACACCTACTTTTTCAGAATATGCCCTAAATGGGCAACTAGAAGGAGCTAAGATTAAGGGTGTTCCTTGTAATGCTATGACAGGGGCTACGGATTTAGACGGGATGGTAGCGGCCATTGATGAAACAACAAAATTAGTATGGCTCTGCAATCCTAATAATCCGACCGGTACGTATGTAAGTGTTGAAGCTATTCGCGCGTTTATGAAACGAGTACCTAGGGATATCCTCGTACTCATTGATGAGGCGTATATTGAGTTTGTTACATCGTGTGATAGAACAAGTGCGCTTCCTTTACTGGCAGAATTTAGTAATATAGGCATTATGAGAACCTTTTCTAAAGCCTATGGGTTAGCGAATTACCGTGTAGGCTATTTAGTAATAGGCGATGATTGGGTGAACTATGTACAAACTATTCGCTTGCCTTATAATTTAAATAGCCTTTCACAAGTGGCGGCTCAGGTTGCTTTAGAAGATCAAGAATTTATTCGCTATGTAGTAACGGCTAATGCTGTGGCTCGTGATAGTTGGGAAGTTTGTCTTAATCAATGGGGGCTTCATTATTATAAAAGTGAAGCAAATTTTTTATTTGTAGAATTTAATTCACCGGAAGAAGCTAAGGCTGTTGCGGATATATGGTTGAGGGCTGGTTATCAGGTGCGTGTGGGATTAGCCCCTCATTGGCTTCGCATTACTATAGGCCAAGCGAAAGATTGTGAACGAATGCAACAAATCTTGGGCGATTATTTAAACGGGCGATAAAAGCGGAGTCATTTGTTAGTGCTACAGTAGTAGTTAATTTTTAACCATGAGACTTGCGTTATATGATATGATAATAAGAGAGTTATGGATAAGGGCAATCAATAGGATTGGCCCTTATTTTGAGTGTATATATCAATAGAAAGGATGTCTTTATGAAAGCGATTGTTTTATCTAGTGGTGGCGTTGATTCTACGACCTGTTTAGCGTTAGCTGTTGATCAGTTAGGCAGAGAGAATGTGGCGGCAGTGTCAATTTTTTATGGACAAAAACATGATAAAGAATTACAATGCGCTCGTAAGATAGCCGATTACTATGAAGTACCACATTATGAACTTGATTTGTCGCAGATTTTAAAATATTCTAATTGTTCGTTACTACAAGGGTCTACGGAAGATATTATTCATAAGAGTTATGCAGAGCAAATTGAGGAACAAGGGGAAGGGATGGTAAATACATATGTGCCGTTCCGCAATGGTTTAATGTTATCGGCTGTGGCTAGTCTAGGTATGAGTGTATTCCCTGATGATACGGTGCAGATTTATTTAGGCGCTCATGCGGATGATGCGGCTGGCAACGCGTATGCAGATTGTAGCGAAGCATTTGTTAATACTATGGCAAAAGCGATTTCTTTAGGAACCTATGACAAAGTGCAAGTAGTGGCGCCATTTGCTACTAACAATAAAGCACAATTGGTTAAAGTAGGATTAGATCTTAACGTACCATATGAATTGACTTGGAGTTGCTATGAAGGTGGCGATGTACCTTGTGGTACTTGTGGTACTTGTATTGATCGCATTAAAGCCTTTGAATTGAATGGCGCAGTCGATCCTTTGTTAGAAGGCTAAGAGTTATGAGGTAGGTGGCCTATGAACGTATTATGTATTGGTGATAGTTTAACTCGTGGTTATGATGTACCCTATGGACAAGGTTGGGTAGAGTTGTTGCAGGCTCAGTTAGGGGCATCGATTAAAATTGTGAATGCTGGTGTCGATGGGGCTACGTTGCAAGCTATTTTTAACAATGTAGACCGCGCCTTAGATGAACAAACATATGATATCGTTTGTATTATGGGGGGAACGAATGATATTTTACATGGTCGCTTAGCTGAGGATTGCTATTTTAATATGTTGCGGTCTGTGAAACGCATTCAAAAGGTGGGCGCTGAAGTAGTGATTGGGTTAGCGCCGCAAATTGATTGTGACCCGGATGGGGATGATGCTGTATTAGTAAGTTACAATCATTTGTTAAAGATGTACTGCCAGGATCATGGGCTTACATATATAGATTTTTATGCGACGATTGCTGAAGCGGATCAACGAGGTGAGATTTTATATGCTGGCGATGTACATCCGAATGAATTAGGGTATCGCTATATGTATGAAACGGCGTTAGACGTGTTAAGGCCCAAGCTGAAATAATTACGAACTTTTTGTAAAGACATTAAAAGAAGGCTTTGTTTGGCCATTTAATGGGATTTAAGTCTTTGTAAATTGAAAAAAATAAATTAAATCGAAAAAAATAAATTTTATGTATTGAACTTTTTAGATTTACATGTTATAATGGGTTCATAACAAGGGAACAGTAACTAAAAGTTATTCAGAACTGGCGTTACAGCTCTAAGTAATTCTTTATCCCGGAAGTGCTTATGAGTGAGTCCACTTGTTAAACCTCTAAATACCTATACCTAATCGTGAGTACAGATATGTACGAACAACTTGCCGTTGCCTCCTCCCTAAGGGCAACGGCACTTTTCTTTTTATTATTCAATACATAGAAGAGATTACTAATGAAATTGTATAGGAAGTCAAGAATAGTATGAGTTTTAGTAATATATGTGTATTGATAGCTGAACTCTTATGTGACGATCAATGAAGGGGGAGTTTATTTTAATAATTCATCTAAAATTAACATAATAAAAAGTGTTGAAAAATCAAGGGTTTTGACATTTTTAGGACGTTTTAGTCCCTTTTTAATTACACGAAATGATGAATTATAGACTTTGTGAGGAAATAGAGCCTATTCGGTAGTTGAAAGGTAATTGAGAATGTATGTCGTAATATTGTTAAAAATACAAGATTTTTGACGTTTATTATGCAGAATTGATACGGCTATTTATGTTGAAAATTCATTTTATATATTCCTTATACACAAAAGGTTTGCTATAATTAATATAGATTTCAAGGCTATCATTTTTAGTATTAGACCAGCACGAATAGGAGATAGGTAAGACTATTACGGAGAGTGTAATACAGCATACAAAGTATGTTATAGGATAGCATGTAGTGAGGCTTTGGCCTGTGAAGAGCCAATAGATAAGGGACTCTATTGACCGGTAATTACAGGCCCTGTAGTCTTACTTACTTTCTTTATGTATGTTAAAAGGATACATAAAGATATATTTACTAATGATTGGTTATACCGAGCAAAATTTATATATGTATAACAGGAAAGCAGTCTATGAAAATAGACTGTTCTTTCTTAAATAGACGATTTATGGTACACTATACGGGACGGTCAACGTAAAATTAATGACGATTTTTAGTTAATATGACAATAAAATCAAAAAGTTACATTTCACAGTTGACACTTTTAATTCATAGTGTTATAGTAGGCATATGATTTGAATAGGAATCATAGTGAGGAAGAGAAAAGTACATATATTGATTTGTGTGCAGCGAGCCCGGATGGTGAAAGCGGGTCATAAAAGATATATGGAAGTGCATCTCGGAGCTATAAGGGCAAAGCTAATATTAGGGGAGTCCTTTTCGGGTGTCGCCCGTTACAGCGAATCTGTATACAGTTGAATGATGAGAGGGAAACCTCTGGAGAACATTATTTAGCCTGTACAGTAGAGGTTTGGTTGTGCGCACGATCAAATGAAACAAGGTGGAACCGCGATATATCGCCCTTGGTCACAAAGTGACCAAGGGCTTTTTTTTATTAGAGAAGAGAGATACTCTAACTGAAAGGAACGATGATTAATATGAGTATAAAACCTGTAAATGACACATTACAATTAATTGGCAATACCCCTGTATATCAGATTGGGGATTCTAATGTATTTGTAAAATTAGAAAAATACAATGCTGGTGGTAGCGTTAAAGACCGTGCTGTATATGGTATGTTGCGTGATACACAGGCAAAAGGTTTGATTAAACCAGATACAATTTTAGTAGAAGCCACTTCTGGCAACACAGGAATCGCTCTTGCTATGTTAGGTGCTGTATTGGGGATTAAAGTAGTAATCTTGATGCCTGAAAGCATGAGTAAAGAACGTCGTGAATTAGTAAAAGCCTATGGCGCTCAACTTATTTTGACACCTAAAGCAACAGGTATGAAAGGGGCATTGGCAAAAGCACAAGAAATTTTAGATGCCAACCCAAGTGCCGTAACCTTAGGACAGTTTGTTAACCCAGCTAATCCTGGTATTCACTATGAAACAACGGCTACTGAAATTATTGAACAAGTACCTAATGTAGGTATTGTAGTGGCTGGTGTTGGTACAGGCGGTACTTTCACAGGGGTAGCGCGTAAATTAAAAGAACATAATGCGAATGTGAAAGCTGTTGCTGTTGAACCCGCTGGATCCCCAATGATTTCTGAAGGTAAAGGTGGCGCACATAAAATTCAAGGTATTGGCGCTGGTTTCATTCCAGAAAACTTTGATCAAGCGCTTATGGATGAAGTTGTGACGGTAACCGATGATGATGCTATCGCTCAAGTGCAGACATTTATGCGTGAAAGTGGAATTAGCATTGGTATTTCTGCTGGCGCAGCCATTAAAGCGGCTAAAGATTTAGCAGCTAAAAATCCAGGTGTACCAGTAGTAGCGATTGCTCCAGATGGAGTTGAAAAATACTTATCCATGTTAGAATTTGATGATGTAGAACATGTAAAAGCGTAAGTATAGGTCTGAAAAGAGAGAGTAAGGCATACGATTATGTATAGTTTTAGGGGCTAGGGGCTTTACTAGCTAGGAGGATATATGAAAGAAGTTTGGCAATCAATTCGCTATAATATTAAGCGTGTAATGGAGTCAGATCCGGCAGCTACATCGGTGTTGATGGTGTTGTGGACCTATCCTCATATTACGGCCTTATTTTGGCATTTCTTTGCTCATCGTCTGTATAAGCGAGGTTATAAATTACTAGCGCGACGGATTGCTTTGCATTCTCGCCATGTTACAGGCATTGAAATACATCCAGGAGCACAGATTGGTAAAGGCTTATTTATTGATCATGGTATGGGTGTTGTAATTGGTGAAACCGCTATTGTAGGGGATAATGTAACTTTGTTTCATGGTGTAACTCTTGGCGGTATGAGCTCTAAGCGAGTGAAACGACATCCTACAGTGGGCAATGATGTGCTGATTGGTGCAGGGACTAAAGTGTTAGGTGACATTATGGTCGGCAGTGGTAGTCGTATTGGGTGTAATCTTGTCATTAAACGAGATGTACCTGAGAATGTGGTTATTTATGAAACGGAACCTGAAAATATTGTAGTTCGTAAAGTACGTTCAACAATTCATTTGGTAGACGGTCATACGCGTAAGCATATGCCACGTCATAAAGTAGCCTTCACACCAAAAAATATGACGGATGACATGGCTTGGTTTATTTAAGCAAATATATTTTATGTTATTATGTGGATGTGACAATCTAAATTTAATGACAATCAAGATATGAAATCGTTTTATTTTGGGTGAAATCTCCTCAGTATTAACGGGGGTTAGTGCTGGGGAATTGATAAAAAAGAGAAGAGAACAATAGAATAGATATAGAGAACTGCAACTTTGCATGCTTGGCAAAATTGCAGTTTTTATTTTATATGCTTTGATTGAGTATAAAAAGAGACCATGATTCAAATAAGATGAATTTATCTTTATCATTTGAATCATAGTCTCTTTAATTTTGTTGTATTACATTTTATTTTTTTCTATAAGTATTTACTAGATAATCAATCGCTTGACAATAGCCAGCCACGCCTTGGCCCATAATAACTTTCTCCGCATATTCACTTACATAGGAATAATGACGGAACGTTTCACGCTCTTTAGGATTGGAGATATGAACTTCAACTGTAGGGAGATGTACTGCTTTCAAGGCATCTAAAATAGCTATCGATGTATGACTGTAAGCGGCAGGATTGATAATGATGGCATCAATGTCAAAACGAGCGGCTTGAATGCGATCTACCAGACTTCCTTCGTGGTTGCTTTGATATAAGCTGACCGAAATATCTAGAGATTCTGCATATTCTCTAAGTTGATGAACTAAATCTTCGTAGGTTTCAGAGCCATAAATATCAGGTTCGCGTAAGCCTAATAGATTAATATTTGGCCCATTAAGAATTAAAATGTGCATGATATTCCTCCTCTATATAATTGGCCCCTTCGTCGGGGGTAGTAAAATTGACACAAACCTGTGAAAACGCCGTATAGAGTGGTTGGCGAATTGTATAGAGTGTTTCTAATCGTTGTAAGCCACCTTGTGAAAGGGGACGATTGTCTGTAGCTAATGCAGTTAAGGGGCGTTGAAGCCAATAGATACGGCCATTTTGACGAAGACTGGCATAGTTTTCAGGTCGTGTAACTACACCGCCGCCAGTGGCGATAATAGCACCGGTGGTTTTACACAGTTCTTGGAGTAGCACCGTTTCTTTTTCGCGGAAGTCGGCTTCCCCATGAGTAGCAATATATTCACCTGGATGACAATATCGTTTTTCGAATTCGTCATCACAATCGATGAGAGGGCGTTTGAAACGATTTGCTAACGCTTCGCCAACTGTGGTTTTACCAACACCAGGCATGCCAATAAGGATTATATTTTCTTGTTCTTGGCGCAGTTGGGTAATAATGCGTTCAGCCTCTTCTTTGGTAAAGGTTTTCTTTTGAAATAAAGTCGCGGCAGCTACAGCTTGTCCAACGAGCATGGGAAGACCATCGCTATAAGGGATGCCTTTTTGCTCTGCTTCGATAAGGAGGGCTGTGCGATAAGGATTGTATATTACATCAACGACACCCGTGAGATTGGTGAAATCAGCTAATGAAATGAGTTGATTCGGGCAGTTTGGGTACATACCTACCGGTGTCGTGTTAATGATAACTTCGGTGTCATGCGCATGCTGGGGTGCTTCTTCATAAAATGGAGCCGTTTTACGAGATAGATGAATAATTTCACGGGCCCCTAAATCTTCTAAGGCAATATGAACTGTGTGAGAGGTGGCGCCATCGCCAAGAACAAGCACTTTTTTACCTGTAATAGTAATATTGGCTCGTTGTAACATGAAGATGAATCCATCATAGTCCGTATTATGGCCATACCAACTATTATCGGCTTGACGAACCATTGTATTTACACAGCCAATGCGTTTAGCTGCATCGGATAGGCTCTGACAAGCGCTCATTACCGTTTGTTTATACGGAATGGTTACGTTGAGACCCTTTAAATCAGGCTGTGCTAGAAATTGTGCTAATTCATGAGGCGCTCGTTCAAAGAGCGCATAGGCTGGATTACCAAGGGCCTTATGAATGGCAGGCGAATAGCTGTGCCCCAAAGTCTTACCAAGCAGACCATAGGGACTGAGTACAGGCGTTTGACTCATAGTTAGTTCCTTTCTATAGGGTTAGTTAAATTGTATATTATGATCAAGTAAAAAATCTAATAAAACTAAGGCAGTGACCGCTTCAACAACAGGAACAGCGCGTACAGCGATACAAGGGTCGTGGCGTCCTTTGATTTGTAATTCTACATTTTTTTGCTGTTCATAACTGAAACTTGGCTGTACGGCAGCAATAGAGGCGGTAGGTTTCATACCGACTTGGAGAACTAATGGCATGCCATTAGTAATACCACCTTGAATGCCGCCGCTATTATTATTTAAGGTGCGGACAGTGCCATTTTCTAATAGGAAGGGGTCATTTTGTTCTGCACCGGTACTGAGACAACCTTCAAAGCCACTACCAAAAGCAACGCCTTTTACTCCAGGGATACCAAATAGCGCCGTGGTTAAGCGATTTTCAATGCCGTCAAAATTTGGGTTGCCAAGTCCGGCAGGAAGTCCGGTGGCAAACACTTCGATAATCCCACCGGTGGAATTACCAGTTTGGCGTAATTCATCGATGTAGGTAATAGCACGGAGTCGTTCTTGTGGTGAAACCATAGCCACTGTTTCAAAGCCTGCTTTTTGTAAGTCGGCCATAGCTGGTTCCGTGAAACTGATACTTTTATCCTTAACGGCCCCAATTTGACGCAGATGAGCGGCGATTTCAATACCACGGGCTTTTAAGATTTGTAGGGCTATGCCACCAGCACAGCAAAGTGGTGCTGTTAAGCGACCTGAAAAGTGGCCGCCGCCACGCATATCTACCGCATCACCATAGCGTACTCGAGCGGTGTAATCAGCGTGAGATGGTCGTGGTACATCTCGAAGATTATTATAATCCTTTGAATGTTGATTTGTGTTTTCGATATAAAAAGAAAGTGGTGAACCACTGAGTTGTCCATTAACCAGGCCTGCTAAGAAGTGTGGTTGATCGGCTTCTTTGCGTTGTGTCGTTACTAAGCTTTGTCCTGGCGCACGACGTTTCATAAAGCGTAGTAGCGCTGTCTCATCAATGGTGAAACCACAAGGCAACCCATCTACGACAGCACCAATAGTCGTGCCATGAGAAGCGCCAAACACAGAGATTTTGAGATTTTTACCAAAACTAGAGCTCATATAGGCCTCCGAGTATGAAATGAAAATATGCAAAATGCGTAATGTATGAATAGCATAGATATAGATATGCTATATATAATCTAGTATCCGTTATGTATAGTCGATATAGTCTTGCATCCGTTATGTATGGTCGATATAGTCTGGTAGTTATATATAGTCTAATATCTATTAATAGTATATACTATGTTAGTGATTAGTGATTAGTGATTAGTGATTAGTGATTAGTGATTAGTAAGTAGTTAGTATCGCTTACAGTGTATGTTGGGCCTGGCCACCTAATTGATTCCAATGTTTAAAGAATAGGGGGTAGGATTTATTAATCGCATCACTATCTGTAATGATAACGGGTTCTTCACTGATGAGGGCCATTAAGGTAGCCGCCATGACAAGGCGGTGATCTTTATGAGAATGAACGGCACCACCGAGTAGTTGGCCTGTGCCAGTAATATAGAGATTATCCCCTTCAACACGAGCTTGACCACCTAAGGTAGCTACGAGTTCTTCTACGGCGGCTAGTCGGTCAGATTCTTTTAAACGAAGTCGTTCACCATTCATAAACCAACTTTCCCCCTCAATACTACAAGCTAAGGCGGCTAAGACTGGTAATAGATCTGGACATTGTTCAAGATCGACTGTAATGGGGGTATGCGCACGGCCTGTGCAGTGTAAAACAGATGGAATGGTAGCTATTGACTCGGTATGGCTAGAGGTTGTTGCTGACGTAAGATTTGCTTTCGTATGAGTCAGCGTAGCGCTAAGCCATTCGACGCGAGTGCCAGCGGCTTTAATAATCTCTATGATTCGTTTGTCTGCCTGCGTAGAATCACCTTGAAGATTAGTAATAGTCATAGGTTGACCAGTCATAGCGGCCGCTACGAGCCAAATAGCGCTATTTGACCAATCCCCTTCGATAGGGTACTGCTCACGACCTTCATACTGTTGTTGTGTGGGGACGGTGAAGGTGTTACCATCGTCACTTATCGTAGTAGTTACACCAAAGTCAGCCATTACTTTACGCGTAAGTTCAACATAGTCACGCGATTGTAAGGGCGTAGTGCTATGAATTGTTACCGCATTGTTTGCTAGGCTGTTTTTATAAGACGTAGGAGCGATAGTTTCATCTGAATTTGCTTGTGAAGCGGTAGAGGCTACTTTTTCTGCCGGTGCCATGTTAGGTGCCGCTAATAGTAAGCCAGAGAAGAATTGACTACTCACATTCCCTACCATTTCAAACGTGCCACCAGTGAGTTGGCCTGTCATAGTAAAGGGCGGTTTAGGATTAGAAAAAGCAACACCATGAGCCTCTAATTGACTTTTGAGTGGTTCTAAAGGGCGTTCTGGCAAGCGACCAGCCGCTGTAACTTGGGTAATAGGGCTTATGGCTGAACTTACTGGTAAAAGAAGCCGTAAGGTAGTGCCTGATTCATGGGCGTTAATGGAACGAGCTTTTTCAAGCTGTGTAGAGGGCGTTTCAGAAATAGCTGTTACATTTGATGCAATTGTGGGAGACGCCAATATGGGTTGTTGCGGAATTGGCTTTATGGTCACACCCGTTGCTGTTTTAGTAATGGTAGCACCTAAACCTTGCAAGGAAGCGATGGTAGCATCAATATCTTCTGAATAATGAGCAATAATCAGGGTTGATGGGCTATGAGCCAAGGCTGCTGCAATTAGGGCTCGATGGGCATGTGCTTTGGCTGGAATAGCGGCTATGGTTCCCGTAGGAATCGCTGCTGTTATGGTTGTGGATGTAGGCATAATTATACCTCCTTAACTACATAATGGGGTAAATCTGCATGAGGAATGGTAAGTAACTCACAGGATCCCCATTTGGTAGGTCGAATAATCGTAATGGTGTTTCCTTGGCTCTTTTTATCATGCAATGCAACGTGACAAAGGTCAGTTGCTGTAAATTCAGTATGAATGGGTAGTTTATGATTCGTTAGTAATTGTAAAAAGGCTGTTAATTCTGTGTGGTCTATAGCCCCTTGTTGGTAGGCCGCACGCATCATAAGTGCCATGCCGATACTAACAGCCATGCCATGTTTTATAGCGAAATGGCTTAATTGTTCAATACTGTGCCCAAAGGTATGACCGAAGTTAAGTAAAGCTCTTAGGCCAGACTCGTGTTCATCTTGGCTGACAATGTTGGCTTTTGCTTTGACACAAAGGGCAATGACCGCTTCGATATGAGGTAAATCATCTTGTTGTAAGGGGTTGGTTTGTAAATCTTGTAATAGTTCAGGATAACCTAACATTCCATATTTGATGATTTCACCACAGCCATTGGCAAATTCTTCAGCCGGCAAAGTTTTGATTGTAGTAGGATCACAAAGCACTAGAATTGGTTGTTTAAAAGCGCCCCATAGATTTTTACCAGCTGATAAATTCACCGCCGTTTTACCACCAACGGAAGAATCTACGGCAGCTAATAAAGAGGTAGGGATTTGTATATAGTCAATCCCTCGTAAGTAAGTCGCCGCTGCAAAGCCTGCCAGATCACCGACAACACCGCCACCTAGGGCAATTAATAAATCCTTGCGTGTTAAGGCTTTTTGCGCCATATATTCTACTAAATCGAGAAGGCGGTGCGCATTTTTTTCGGTTTCACCATGTGGAAATATATAGGTATACACGGTGTAGCCGGCCATTTCTAATTGCTCTTTGATGCGTGTTATATAGAGAGGCGCTACTTGGTCATCACTTACGATGATAGTAGGGCGAGGGCTTTTTAGTGGTTGGATATATTGAACTATATGGTGCAAAGCCTGTTCTTCGATGATAACCTTATAAGAGGTAGAGGCCTCAATGTGAATTCGTTCCATTGGCAATCCTTTCTCAGATAATCGTATATTTATCTATTCTGAGTATACAATGATTGATGTAAAAAAGCCACGAGTTGCCAGCGTTAGGCTATCGTGGCTTAGGTGAAATAATCGGTATATCTGTATTTTACGTATGTAATCTATCTAAAGCTTTTAGTTAGCTAATACGTCACGAAGAGCAAATACCTCTTTCGTTAGGGAGGCAAATTGATCAGGGCGTAATGCCTGTGGGCCATCGCAAAGTGCTTTAGCTGGATCAATGTGAACTTCAATCATGAGCCCATCAGCGCCGCCACCAGTAGAAGCAAGGGATAATGGACGCACCATACGACTCATGCCGGCCGCATGGCTAGGATCCATGATGATTGGTAAATGACTGAGTTCGTGAATCATCGGAATGGCTGTTACATCAAGAGTATTACGGGTTTTCGTTTCAAAGGTACGGATACCGCGTTCGCAAAGAACAATTTGCGTATTGCCTTCGCTCATGATGTATTCGGCAGCCATTAACCATTCTTCGTAGGTAGCACTAAGGCCACGTTTCAAAAGAACCGGTTTATTCAATTTACCTACTTCTTTGAGTAGGGTAAAGTTTTGCATGTTGCGAGCGCCGATTTGAAGCATATCTACTTCATCGAAGTATTGGAGTTGGGATGGATCCATGACTTCGGAAACGATTGGCAAGCCCGTTTCCTTCTTGGCCATGACTAAGAGTTCTAGTCCTTCTGGCCCCATACCTTGGAAAGAGTATGGGGAGGTACGAGGTTTGAAGGCGCCGCCACGAAGGATGGTAGCACCTGCTTCTTTTACGGCTTTGGCTGTGGCAATTACTTGTTCAGGTGTTTCAACGGAACAAGGCCCAGCCATGATAGCGAAGTGGCCGCCCCCAATTTTAACGCCACTTACATCAACGATAGTATCTTCAGGATGGAATTTACGATTAGCTTTTTTGAATGGCTCTTGAATACGAGTTACTTTTTCTACAATATCAAGGGATTCAATTTGGCGTTTGTCGAGTAAAGACGTATCGCCAATTAAACCAATTAGAGAGTAATTGCTCCCTTGTACAGGATGCAAGATAATGCCTTGTGCCTCTAATTTGGCAGATAACTCTTGAATTTTCTCAGCTGTTGCATGTTCCTTCAATGTGATAATCATAGTAATCTCTCCTCTTTTTTCTGTAATGAATATTTGAAACACTTTTTCTTCCATAATATTGTCCTTCTAATTGTCAAACATCATACTATTATCAAGTATATAAAAAGGGAGCTACCCGCGTGCACTACGGGTAGCTCCCTAACTATATCAAGCCATCAATGATACTTAATCAGCGTAGCCCAAATAGTCCTTTACCCGTAGACTGGATAAAGAACCCAAAATAGAAGTATTGGCTATGTAATGTGCTGATTTGCGTACTCATTATATTGGCTCCTTTCTAAAAGTGATTGCCAACATTATAAACCTATGGTTTTTATTTGGCAAGTCTTTTTTTACAAAACATTTGCAGAATGTATGTAAACGTTCTTATTCCAAGTCATCAAAATCGAAGGCCGCAGCCTTGGTATAGTTTGTAACTTTTGCTTCAAAGAAATCAGTTTTTGTGCTATTAAGGTTGGAGAAACTTTCAATCCAAGCCATTGGATTTTCTTTAATTTCAGGATATAGCGGTTTGAGACCAATGGCATCTAAGCGAAGGTTGGCTAAGTATTTAATATAACGTTCGATGAGAACATTATTAATACCAAGGATTTTATCATCGGTAATGTATTGCCCCCAAGCAATTTCATTTTCAGTTCCTTGGCGAAGCATATCGGTTAGTTCTGCTTCTAGTTCTGGTGTGAACAGTTCAGGGCGTTCTAGACGAAGTTCACGAATAATATTTTGGAATAACACCAAGTGCGTTACTTCATCGCGGTTGATGTATTTGAAGATTGTACTCGTCGCTGTCATTTTACCTTGACGTGCTAAGGTATAGAAGAAGCTGAAACCAGAATAGAAGTAAATGCCTTCTAAGATATAATTTGCCATAATCGTGCGAATTAAGTTGTGTTCTGACGGATCATCGCTGAAACGTTGGTAAATGTCGGCAATGAAACGATTACGAGCTAATAAATGTTCGTCAGTACGCCATTCGTCATAAATTCGGTCACGAGTGATAGGGTTAGTTACCGTGTCCAAAATATAAGAATAACTTTGGGCATGAATTTCTTCCTGAAAGGCTTGAATATTTAGCAAAGAGGCGACTTCTGCAGCCGTTACATAACGACTTAAGTTGGGTAAATTTTCACTTTGAATGGAATCAAGGAAATTGAGGAAAGAAATAATTTTATCGAAAGCGCGGCGTTCACTATCGGTAAGGAATGGGAACTGCTTAATATCTTCGTTGAGGGAGATTTCTTCTGGAATCCAGAAGTTATTGAGCATGGTGCGATAGAGAGTCGTGGCCCAGTCATATTTGATACGGTTCCATTCACGCAAATTTGTTGTGTTACCACCAATCATGCTTTCCGTACCACGTTCGCCGTGTTCGTTAAAAATTAATTTTTTTTCCATAATGGTATTCACCCTTTCTATATTCAGTGATAGGCCCTCATGAAGAGGGCCTTTTCTTTAGTATATCATGATTATTTCTGAAACGTCTGCTAGATTTTCATCAAGAGGAACAACTTGTGCATTCATCCATTTCAAGGGATTGGTTACGAATATAATAAATGGTTTTAACCCCTTGTTTATAGGCTTCCACATATAAGTTAAGAATCTCTTTGGCTTTCATTTGTGGCGTAATGTACAAGTTGAAAGATTGTGCTTGGTCAATGTGACGTTGACGAGCGGCACAGGCCCGAATACTCCACTGTTGGTCGATGGTATGGGCCTCTTTGTAGAGCCAGAAGGTGGAGTTATCAAGATCTGGCGCTGTTTTAGGGGTGAAGCTACCTTTCTTTTCTTCAATGAAGAATTTTTTGAAAATAGGGTCAATGCCAGCTGTTGTGTTGGCAATATTGGAAGTGCTACCCGTTGGGGCAATGGCCATGAGATAGCCGTTGCGAAGACCATATTTAGCCACATCTTTGCGAAGTTGTTGCCAACGTTCTGAGGTGTAACCACGGCGTTCGAAGTAAGCCCCGGTTTCCCATTCAGACCCTTTAAAAGCAGGGTAAGCGCCTTTTTCTTTGGCTAGTTCCATAGAAGCTTTGATAGCGTAGTAGGCAATATTTTCAAATAATTTGTCCGCTGCTTCGATGTGTTCTTCAGTTTCCCATTGAATTTGATGACGTACTAAGTAGTGGTGATAACCGCTGGTACCAAGGCCGATGGCCCGGTATTTCTCACTAGTCATTTTAGCTTCGGGTACAGGGAATTGATTAATAGAAATAACATTGTCCAACATGCGAATCTGAAGGGCTACGTTTTCTTCTAATTCTTCGTCAGTAATTTTACCAAGATTAATAGAGTTTAAGTTACACGTTACCATATCACCGGTGATTGTTTTAGTGGTAATAGAACCATCAGGATGAATCGTTTCATCAGAAAGGTTGGTGAAACCTACGTTTTGAGCGATTTCGTGGCATAAGTTAGATGCATAAATCATACCAGCATGTTTATTAGGGTTGGTACGGTTAGCGGTGTCACGGAAGAAAATGAATGGTGTGCCTGTTTCAACAGCACTGCGCATGATTTTTTTCATCATGTCGAGGGCGCTGACCTGAATAGAATGTAATTCGGGATTGTTTTCGCAGAGTAAGTAGTGTTCGGTGAACGCTTTTTTATCATCGTCATCATAGAAATCTTCTAAGTTAAAGCCCATTACTTGTTGCACTTCATGCGGGTCGAATAAGGTGAAGTTTTCACGAGCTAAGAGACGTTCCATGAAGATATCTGGAATGGCCACAGCTGGGAAAATGTCGTGTGCTTTACGGCGATCATCACCATTATTGGTGCGAAGTTCTACGAATTCATAGAAGTCTTTGTGCCAAATATCAAGGGTTACGGTAGCGCCTCCCTTACGTTTCCCTAATTGGTCAACGGCAACGGCCGTATCATTGTACAAACGAATCCAAGGAATCACGCCACCGGAAGAGTTTTTGTAACCACGAATATCACTATTTAAAGCTCGTACGCGGCCCATGTAAATACCAAGGGCACCACCGTGTTTAGATACGCGGGAGAATTTGCTGTTCACATCATAAATAGACCATAAGTTATCATCTACACCTGAGATAAAGCAGCTGCTGAGTTGATGAAATGGTGTACCTGCATTGGCTAAGGTTGGTGTAGCCGTTGTCATTTTTAAAGTACTCATTAAATCGTAGAATTTTTTGGCAAATTCTACTTTACGGTCTCCCTCGATAAGCGCTAAGTGCATAGCAATCGCCATGAAACGTTCTTGTGGCAATTCGTAGACTTCTTTATTGTAACCTTTTACGAGGTAACGATCAGCTAATAACTTAATCCCTTCGTAGTTAAATAAATAGTCGCGTTTTGGTTTAATATAGTCACCTAATTCTTCCAGTTCTTCTGGGGTATATTTGGTGAGGAAGAAATCAGCATAGCGATTCGCATCTACTAAGGTTTTAACTAAGGCTGGGAAATTGCCATAGCCAAAGGCTTTGTATTTGCGTTGAATAGCTGCTTCTTTATATAAATCGAAAAGGAAGAGACGGGCCGCTACATATTGCCAGTCTTGGTTCATGCGATTTACCATGTTGCCAAAGCCGTCGTCTGCCTTTTGGATTACTTTTTCAATGGCTGTTTGCACGAGAATTTTTTGAATTTCTTTGGTGCTCATGCCATCAACGAATTGAAGTTTGGAGTCCATTTCAAGTTCAATAGGATCGCAACTGTCGAGGCCTAAGCAGGCAAAAGCAATCATCTTTTTGGTTTTTTCTACGGAGAGCGGTTCATAATGGCCGTCTCGTTTTTTAATCATAATAGCCATGAAATACGGTTCCTTCCCTTTACAAAGTGTTACATAATCAGTTTAAAAAATTTGTTTCCTCTAAATCCATTGATTATTGTTGAGATATATTTAAAGTTTTATAAATCAATATCTTGTATATGATATTACTTATCATATACAAGATACACCTCATTATACTATTTTTGGGGTTAGAAAAGATAGAGGTAAATTGAAATGTAAATTGAAAATTTTGCATATGGACATTGCGTGGACATTTATTTTCGTTTTTTTGACTTGACACTTGGCTTGTTGTGGAATGTATAGGGGTGTAAGCGGGTTTACGAAATACTGTAAGTTGCTTATGGCGTTTGCAAGCGTTCAATGAGAATATTGAGAAACTCAGAGTACATGTACTTTTTAAATATTGTGAGTTTTATTTTAATGAGGTAAGTATATGCTTTTTAGTTATGGATAACTAAAAAAGCGTAGATTTAGGAGGCAATTATGGCAACAGGTACTGTAAATATTTTAAAACATGAATTACAACTTGTATTTTTAGATGAAGATGGTAAAGAAACGGCTGTACGTATTGGTGTACCAAAAGCTGATGTAACGTTAAGTGCAGCAAAAGCAGTGGGTGATATGGTGTTAGCTAAGCATTTGATGAGAAGCGCCAAAGGCAAACTTTTAACAGGGTTTAAAGGGGCGTATATGGTAGAAAATACGAGTGCACCTATTACTGATTAGTAGTTTTAAAGTTTGTTTATAATAGAGTCAATTAAAAAGTGTATATTAGGAGGTCAATTATGGCAGACGTAGCAGTCAAAGAAGTGGTAAAAATTCAGATTCGTTTAGATTTAGGGGATAAGAAAGTTAAAAATATTAGCATTGGTATCGTGAATCCAGAACTTACGAATGATGATTTTGAAGAAGTAGGGCAAGCGGTGGCCACACTTTGTGCGTTCCCTTATAAGGATGTAGTCCGCATTGAAACAACGACAGTAGCGCCTCAGGCGTAAGAGCGAAGAATATAATAAAATCATAGTTTAGATGTAAAGGCGTTGCATACTCGTTTGAAAGAAACGAGTATGCAACGCCTTTTTGGGTTATTAAAACTTTACAAATTAGGAGTAAATCGGTAAGATGTATCTAATTAGATATGTAAGATAGAATTAAATAATATTAATGGTATATTTTGATTATTAACAGTATTTTAGTTATCTTTTTATAATTGACTTTATGCTTTGATAAGGAGGTATTATTTTGACGCCAACAGAAATGAAAATTTTAATTGGATTACATCGGAATGTAAATACATTGGATAAAAAAACGGCTGATTTAGCGGCTGAATATGGTATCACATTTAGTCAATTTATGGTATTAGAAGCTTTATATAGTAAGGGGGATATGACTGTTGGTGAAGTGCGAGAGCGTATTTTAAGTACGGTAGGTACGATTTCATTAATAGTCAATAATTTAGTAAAACTGAATTATATTGAACGATTAGCTGATCCAAAGGATCGACGAGTGTGTATTTTACATTTGACGAAAGCTGGTTATGATATAATCAGTGAACTGGCACCTCGTAATGTGCGTGCCATTCAAGAGAGTATGTCTAAATTGGAGGCTACCGAACAAGATACATTATTAGCATTGTTAAAAAAATTAAGTGAAGATGTTAAATAATATGTGTAAGTTTGCATAATGCGAGTTAGTTTATTGAAATAAAACAGTTTTGTAAAGAATGGAGCATACATATTGAGCAAAAACTGGTAAAATAATATGTAGAGATTGTAAGTAGATAAATATAGTTTTTGTCATCAGTAAATTGGATATATATATTGAGTGAAAGTAGAAGGAGGTTATGTAGTATGTTTGTAAATTTGGTTCGTAAAAAATGGGTATTGGCTTTGGTGGGGTCAGCGTTTGTTTCAGGGAGCGCTATGGCAGCTACTATGCCCGCTAGTGGCTTGCAGGATGTGGTAAATTACTCGAAGAGTGAGTCGGTGTCTGCAGGCTCGGCGATAGCAGAACGCGGCGTGCCTAAACAGATGCTAGAAGCCTATTTGCCGGCTTCAACTGTGAAAACAGAAGTAACGAATAGTAGTAATTCCTTATATCGTCAACAGGCTTTAAAAGTAGCACTACCAATGACAGATGTGACGCAATACAAGCAAATTCCAGCGTTTGATGGCTTCCCTAAGGAAATACCAAGTTTTGCTAAAGACACCCAAGTATTTTATGTGCCCCAATTTATGAAGGCCGGTGGTGAAGCACAAGTCACTTTTAAAGGGACGGCAGAGGAATTAGCACCGTATAGAGCTGAAGCTATGAAACTTGCCATTATGCAGACAAATTTAACAGACAGCCGTTCGGTATATATTAAAATGGAACCTAATTCAGATATGCGTTATGCGCCTAGTTTACGAGAATTGTTGCCTGATTATCGGTTTAATGTGTCTAAGGAGTTAAGTAACTTAGGGCCATGGCGCGACTTTTGGAGTGACAGTATTGATGGTAAGAAACAGGCCTTGAATGGTCAGTCTAAGACACAATTTTTTGATGAAACTACTAATAAAGAGTTACAACAAAACTTGCTAGGTTATTATTCGTATACCTATACATCCCAGCCGTTGGGTAGTGAGTATGAATATTACATTTTTAAAGTAGGCACCACCTTTGAACATCCATATGTAACAGGCGCTGCCTTTGATAAGACGGGAACAGAGGTTATTTATTTCTATCGTCAATTGTAAAAAGTAAATTCGAACGTTATTTAACCATAGGTTTTTAATGTTCGGTAATTTATATTGACCCCTTATAGGTCCTATGATAGAATGAAATAAGAATATTCAGTCATTTTCATGGAGGTTTAATACACATGATTCAACGGTATACAAGAGAAAAAATGGGCCACATTTGGAGCGAACGTAATGAATTTGAACAAATGTTGGAAGTTGAAATTTTAGCGTGTGAAGCACAGGCCGAATTGGGAACGATTCCTAAAGAAGCGGCTAAAGTGATTCGTGAAAAAGCAAATTTTGATGTAGAACGAATTCACGAAATCGAAAAAGAAACAAATCATGATATTATTTCTTTCGTAACAGCAGTTGGCGAATATGTTGGGGAAGAAGCTAAATATATTCATCTTGGTTTAACTTCGACAGACGTAAAAGATACGGCTCTTGGCGCTATGATGAAACAGGCTTGTGACATCATTTTAGAAGATTTACATACTTTACGTGATGTGCTTCGTCGTCGTGCCGCTGAATTCAAATATACGCCAATGGTTGGTCGTACACATGGGATTCATGGTGAACCGACTACTTTTGGGTTGAAACTTTGCCTTTGGATGGCTGAAATTGAACGTGATATTGAACGGTTAGAACATGCTAAGAAAAATGTAGCCGTTGGTAAAATGTCTGGTGCTGTTGGTACGTATTCTGTTAATGATCCATATATTGAAAAATACGTTTGTGAAAAATTGGGGTTAGAACCAGTTAAAATTGCTACACAGGTTATTCAACGTGATCGTCATGCAGAACTTTGTAGTACCTTAGCCATTATCGCTAGTACATTAGACAAAATCGCTTTAGAAATTCGTCATTTACAACGTACTGAAGTACGTGAAGCAGAAGAATATTTCAGCCCTAAACAAAAAGGCTCTTCCGCTATGCCTCACAAACGTAATCCAATTACCTGTGAACGCATTTGTGGTTTAGCTCGTGTCGTACGAGGGAATGCTCAAGCTGCTATGGAAGATGTAGCCTTGTGGCATGAACGTGATATTTCTCATAGCTCTGTAGAGCGTGTTATTTTACCAGATAGCACAATTACCGTAGACTACATGTTGTCCTTAACAATTAAAGTGATTGATAAATTGTTAGTATATCCAGACAATATGATGAAAAACTTGGAATTAACCGGTGGTTTAATTTTCAGTCAGCAAATTTTAACAGCCTTAGTTGATAAAGGGGCGGTTCGTGACCAAGCGTATCGTTGGGTACAACGCCATGCTATGGCTCGCTGGTTAGAAGGTAAAGACTTCAAAGCTGGTTTAAAAGGTGATGAAGACATTAAGAAATATCTAACTGATGAAGAAATCGATCATTTATTTGATCCACATCGCATGCTTCGCCATGTAGATACGATTATGGCTCGTTTTGGATTATAAGCACACAATAATAAAGATTATATAGTATATAAGGTCACGTCATAATGGCGTGACCTTATTTTTGATAAATGCATGTGTTAAATCTCTATATCCATAACTCCCTAATGCACGCTTTTCAAAGGTATGCTATAATGAGGTGTATGAATGCTCTGATTTAGAGCAGGCCATACCAACAACTGACACTATGTGAGATAAATGGAGGTTTAATATTATGGCAACCAGTATGGTTATCGGCACCCAATGGGGCGACGAAGGAAAAGGTAAAATCGTAGATTATTTAGCAGAACAGGCAGACGTGGTAGTACGCAGTCAAGGTGGCAATAATGCTGGACATACCGTAGTGGTTGACGATAAAGCATTTGCCCTTCGTTTATTGCCTAGTGGGATTTTGTATGATAACAAAATCAATGTTGTCGGTACAGGGACTGTTATCGATCCTAAAGTATTACTCGGTGAAATTGAAAACTTAGAACGAGAAGGTAAAAGCGCCAAAACGTTGCAGATTTCCAATCGTGCTCATGTAATTTTGCCATACCACAATCGTTTGGATGAAGCAGAAGAAGCTTCTAAAGGTGCTCTTTCTATTGGTACGACTAAAAATGGTATTGGCCCATGCTATGCGGATAAAGTGAATCGTATTGGTATTCGCATTTGCGATTTGATGAATGAAGAAGTTTTCAAAGAAAAATTAACATATAATGTAAAACTTAAAAATAAAATTTTACGTGATGTATATGGTGCAGAACCAGTAGATTACTATGAAATTCTTAAAGATTACTTAGGCTATGCAGACCGTTTGCGCCAATATGTAACTGACACAAATTACAACGTAGTGTCCTATATTAAAGATGGCAAAAAAGTATTGTTTGAAGGGGCGCAAGCTACGATGCTTGACCTTGATCATGGTACGTATCCATTCGTAACTAGTTCTCATCCAATTTCTGGTGGTGCTTCTGTGGGTGCTGGTGTAGGCCCTAACTACTTGAAAAATATCGTAGGGGTTGTTAAAGCCTATGCCACTCGTGTAGGGGCTGGCCCATTCCCATCTGAACTATTAGATGAAACAGGGGATTTACTTCGTGAAACAGGTCGCGAATTTGGTACTGTAACAGGTCGTCCTCGCCGTTGTGGTTGGTTAGACTTAGCCGTAGTTAGCTATGCGGCTGACTTGAATAGCCTTGATTATTTAGCGATTACTCGTCTTGATATTTTAGATAAATTGCCAGAATTAAAAATCTGCGTAGGCTATACCTTAAATGGCGAACCAGTGAAAGGCTTCCCAGCTGATTTACAAGAATTAGAAAAATGTGAACCAGTGTATGAAACAATGCCTGGTTGGCAAACTGATATTAGTCATATTCGCAATTACGAAGATTTACCAGAAAATGCACGTCGTTATGTAGAACGTATTTCCGAAGTAACGGGTGTTCGTATTGGCATTGTATCGGTTGGTCCTAATCGTAAACAGACTATCGTATTGCAAGAGGTTTTTGGCGCATAAGCGTTAATGTAGAGTCGTAAAGCAGAATTGCTTTGCGACTCTTTTTGCGTTTATCTTCTGTTAATAGACAGGTTAAGGAAGATTTATGTCTAAAAGGGGCTATTTATATTAATTTTCATTAAAATATGGTAAAATAAAATTTAGTGTAATATATAATTTGTAAAATATATATTTATTTTTATGAGCGTACAGTATCTAGTAGTGATTCGACGAAGTAGTCCATTCATAGTGGAAACTATGTTGACACTGCAGGCTCATAGGAATGAATAGACAATTATTTGTATGCGTTTGCAAAGGAGACTATAAAAGGTGGAATATTTAATTTCTTTTTTAGAAACTTATGGCTATGCGGCCATGTTTATTGCTATGGTATTGGAAAATGCGAACATACCCATTCCCAGTGAAATTGTGCTAGGGTTTTCTGGTTATCTCATTGCACAAGGTGTTTTTGAAATGAATATGACAATGATTGTAGCTACCGCTGCAGGTGTAGTGGGCTCCATTTTGTCGTATTGGATGGGTGAACATGGTGGGCGCCCATTGTTGAAGCGGTATGGAAAGTATATTTTCTTCAATGAGCATAAATTTGAAATGGCTGAAAAAATGTTTAATAAATATGGGGGCGCCGCTGTATTTTTTGGTCGTTTACTGCCTGGTATTCGTACCTTTATTTCTTTTCCGGCCGGCATTGCGCGTTATCCAATGGGGCGCTTTGTGATTTGGACTTTATTAGGAACGATTCCTTGGACAATTCTTCTCGTATGGCTTGGTGTTAAACTCGGTGAACATTGGCAAGATTTGATTGAATATAATCATGAATTTTTAGTTATTATGATTGCCGTTTTTGCTGTGATTGCCTTGTTCTTTGGCATTCGTTATTATCGCAATAAGAAGAAAAAAGTAGCCACTACATCTTCTGAGAAGCAAGATACTCAGAACGATTAAGGAGGGATTTGATGCGGCTTCATCGTTTGACCGTTATTTGCTTCCTCATTGCATTAGCTATGTATGCTATCGGCAATGGTGGTTTGCCGGTGACAGATCCGGTAGAGTCTAATTATGCATTGACGGCAAAAGAAATGGTACTTTCTGGTGATTGGTTGTCACCACAAATTTACCACAATTACTGGTATGATAAACCAATTATGATTTATTGGCTCATTGGTTTAAGTTATAAATTATTTGGCTTTACTGATTTTGCAGCCCGATTCCCAGCAGCTTTATTTGGGGCGTTAGCAGTGGGCCTATTTTATCAAGTTGTGCGCAGTATTTCAGGGCGTCGCTTGTTATCTTTGTGGAGTGCCATGATTTTAGGCTCCTCGTTAGAGTTTTGGCTATTGGCGCGAGGTATTGTGACCGATATGGTCTTACTTTGGGCGACTATTGGCACATTTACTTATGCGTATCGTGGTTTGACGGAAGGCAAGACTCGGTATATGGTATGGGCCTATCTGTTTGCTGGTGTAGGTGTGCTTACTAAAGGGCCGGTCGCATTGGTATTGCCGGGCATTTTATTATTGGTGTATGCGTTAGTTATGCGTTCATGGAGTATGCTTCGTTATATTTTTGCCTGGCAAGGTATTTTGGCGTTTATCCTTGTCGTTTTACCTTGGTATGGTTATATGTATTTAATACATG
This sequence comes from Veillonella criceti, assembly GCF_900460315.1. Taxonomy (NCBI): domain Bacteria; kingdom Bacillati; phylum Bacillota; class Negativicutes; order Veillonellales; family Veillonellaceae; genus Veillonella; species Veillonella criceti. The sequence continues at coordinate 1,640,198 of NZ_UHIO01000001.1, forward strand.
GCCAAGATTTTATTAATGGTTTCTTAGGACTTCACAATGTAGTTCGGGCAACTCAATCAGAACATCCAGACGTAAACTATTGGTGGTATTATTTAGCAATGTTCCCTGTAGCATCGTTACCTTGGACTGGTGCGATTATATATGGTATGTACTATGGGTGGCGTCTTAAACAGTCGTTCTATGTATTTTCTATGGTTATGGGTTGGGGCACCTTGTTGTTCTATTCGCTCATGGCTACTAAATATCCGACCTATACGTTCATTAGTTTGATTCCATTTAGTTTTTTAGGTGCTTTTGGGGTGGTTAAATTATTGCGTCCTGGAACTCCTTGTAAACGTTGGTGGATTCTTATGGGGCCAGCCTTTTTCTTGTGGATTTTGTTTGGCGTAGCCAGTTTCTTTGTGCCTTGGGGCTTTTGGTATTTGCTTTACGTCTTTATCGTAGTTGGCATTATTTTAACAGTCCTTATGTATATGAATAGAAAACGGTATATGTTGCCAGTTGTGATTGCCTTTACTACGATGGCGATTGCTGGTTTAGTAATTCATGAAGGGGTGCAGCCACTGATTGAACAACGGTCGTCGGAAGCGTATGCTCCGATTGTAGCAAACTATGAAGGCAATATTTATTTTTATGGCAATTATAGTGCTTCTTTGGTGTATTATACTGACAAGGAAATTACAAAGATTGAAGATGAGGCTATTCCGTCGATTCGTGAACAGCGTAGTGCGGCTTGGGAAGGTAAGGATACTATGCCGACGAAGTCTGTCGATGAAGTGGTTAAGCAATTTGAGGTAACACAGTATAATGAAGAACGAATTTTACGTTCTATTACTAATAATCAAGGGCGACCAACTCGATTGCCGATGGGTGAAACGCCGACGGCTCCTATGCCGATAGATAATCCTGTGCCATTACAAGCGATGATTATTGTTCCAGAAAAATTGCAACCGTATTTTGCAGCAACACCACTCTATCAGATGGTGCAATTGAAACAGGCGATTAATAAAGTATTGATTTATGAAACGCCTTGAGTGTTAAAGTAGGAGGTCTATCATAGTGGATATGATTGATAAGCGGATGGTACTAGAGACTAAGGTTAATCAGTTTATTGAACGGTTGGCTTCCTATGAAGGGTCCGATATAGTATTTAATCCTTGGCGTGACTATGAGCCTATGTTGGACATAAGTCCAGAAGCACCGGCTATTCGTCGCGACCAATTACGACAGTATTTGTTGGCTCGGTTAGACGGTTGTCCCTATGTGATTATTGCGGAGGCTATGGGGTATCAAGGTGGGCGATTTTCAGGGATTGCCATTACTTGTGAACGAATGCTCTTAGGGTTTCATGATGACATTGAGGCAGCCATGATTCTACCCAGTGGATTAGGGCTGCGTACGAGTTTAGCGTCTAGTCCATTAATCACCAAAGCCAAAGTGCGTAAAGAAGGATTTAATGAACCAACCGATACGGTTGTGTGGTCTACCTTGTTAGATAATGATATAGATACATATACAGCTTTATTATGGAATATTTTTCCGTTTCATCCGCATGAAGCAGGTAATCTACTATCTAATAGGACACCAACAGACGCCGAATTAGCCGTGGGTGGCACGTTTGCTAAGGAATTATTAGTACTAAATAATTTAGCGTTGCATGGGGATGAAGCATTAGCACAGGCGTTAATGCAAGAAGCATCAGGTGAAATGCCTAATGCTAGTGTTTTCGCGGTAGGCCGTAAGTCCTATGGGGTGCTAGAGACACAACATATTTTTTCGTATCCGTTGCGTCATCCTGCTAATGGTGGTGCTCAACAATATCGCGATCAGTTTGCTGAGATTTATTCGTTTTTACCAAATCGTAAATAATAAAACAAGATAAGAACCTCCAAGCTTTGCTTGGGGGTTCTTTAAGTTTTTTGGTAAATATGATATACTAGATTTAAGATATTCGTTCGGCTTTGGGCAATGATTTCATAGCTATGTTTATATAGAAGCTTGTGAAGCGCTATATACTTAGCCTTATAAGTGAAAGGCCCTTTAACTTTACAAGTAGCAACATGCATAGGGAGAGGTGTATCTAGCTATCGACCGTCCTTTTATTTGTGATGCATGGATAGGCTCATATATTGACAAGTTAATAATGAACGAGTTCCCTTGGTTGCATTACTGGGATAAGACAGAATGAGGACTGGCTTGGCAGTAATAGCTTTTATAAGGGAATTTTGTTTATATGCTGACAATACATTGATAAGTCGTTATGGGTAGCGCTAGGCGCTCGCGATTTATGTAGGTACATATAGGTGAATCATATGTTAAGTAAGATTTAGGAGGAGTATTGGACTCATGTTGAAAGAATTATTTAATAAAGTAACAGGGCAAAGTAATGAACAAGTTGCTAATGCGCCTAAGAATACAGCTACGACAGTAGCTACAATGGATACAAATGCTGTAGTTGAGGATGCAATGAAGGAAGGAAGTCCACGTCGTAATACCCGTCGTACGACTAATCGTAATGAAACAGGTCGCAATGAAGCAACTCGTGGAGAAACGAAGCGCACAACACCACGTCGTACAACTAATGCAGCCGGTGAAGGGACTAAGACGGGCACCTCTCGTCGTAGAACAACCAATGTAGCCGCTACGAATGAAGGGGCTGCCAAACCACAACGTACGACCAACCGTAATAGCAACAATGGTAAAAATAACAATCGTTTTAACTCACGAAATGGCAATGAAGGCACTAAAAATACGCGCTATACGAACACGGCTAATAGTAGTAGTGAAGCGGTTAAAGCCAATGCTCGTCATACGGCCAATAAAAAAGATAAGCTCATGATTATTCCTTTGGGCGGTCTTGGTGAAATTGGTAAAAATATGACGGTGTTCCAATATGGCGATGATATTATCGTATTGGATGCGGGGCTTGCTTTTCCAGAAAATGATATGCCAGGGGTAGATATTGTAATTCCTGACATGAGCTATTTAATTGAAAATAAGGATAAAGTACGGGCGGTTGTTATTACCCATGGCCACGAAGACCATATTGGTTCTTTAGCGTACTTATTAAAAGAAATTAATGTGCCTGTATATGCCACTAATTTAGTATGTGGTTTAATTGAAGGTAAATTAAAAGAAAATAAAGTGGGTGGCGTGAAACTTAATGTGGTTAAAGCGGGTGATGAAATTCGCATTGGCACCTTTAAGGTAGGCTTTATCCAAACTAACCATTCTATTCCTGATGCTTGTGCAGTGTATTTTGAAACACCAGTGGGGATCGTTGTGCATACTGGTGACTTTAAGGTGGATCAAACTCCAGTAGATGGCAAATTGATGGATGTTCATAAATTTGCAGAACTTGGTAATAAAGGTGTATTAGCACTTATGTCTGACTCTACCAATGTTGAAAAACCAGGCTTTACCCCATCTGAAAGTACCGTAGGGCCAGCTTTGTTACGGGCTGTAGGGGAAGCTAGAGGTCGTGTTGTCTTGGCTACGTTTGCATCTAATGTATCTCGTTTACAACAGGCTGTAGATGCCGCCGTTGCCTTTAAACGTAAAGTTATCGTTCTTGGTCGCAGTATGGTCAACGTTTCAGAAATTGCACAAGAGCGAGGCTATTTAAATGTACCAGAAGGTACGATGATTGACGTAGATGAAATGAATCGTTATCGTGATGATGAAATTATGATTTTAACGACGGGGAGTCAGGGGGAACCTATGGCCGGCTTATCCCGCATGGCTACGAATAATCATCGCACAATTGAAATTACGCCTAATGATACAATTATTATTTCCGCTACGCCAATTCCAGGCAATGAAGCGGCGGTAGGTCGTACAATTGATAACTTATTACGCTTAGGGGCTGATGTTATCTATGGTCGTGACCGTGGCATTCATGTATCAGGTCATGGTAGTCAAGAAGACTTGAAGACGATGCTTAACTTAGTCCGTCCTAAATTCTTTATTCCTGTGCATGGTGAATACCGTATGCTCAAGAAACATGGTGAATTAGCGGTATCCATGGGGATTGTGAAACCAAATCATGTATTGGTTGGCGATAATGGTCAAATCTTTGAATTTACAAGTCGTACAGCTCGTAAAGGCGGCCATGTGACGGCTGGTAAAGTCTTTGTAGATGGACTTGGTGTTGGTGACGTTGGTAATATTGTAATTCGCGATCGTCAGCAATTAGCTCAAGAAGGTATGGTCATTGTAGTTATGGCTATGGATCGGGCTAGCGGTCAAATTGTGGCTGGTCCAGACATTGTATCTCGTGGTTTTGTGTATGTTCGTGATGCAGAAGATCTTATGAATGAAGCACAAAAACGAATTGAGCAGGTTATTGAGAAATGTGAAGCCAGTCAGATGAAAGATTGGGCTACGATTAAATCACAAGTACGTGATACGCTTGGTAAATTCTTGTATGAAAAGACGCGTCGTCGTCCAATGATTTTGCCAATTATTCAGGACGTGTAATTAAATAGAGACTTCTGATAGCTCTTTTGGCTAGTATTTATGGGCAGGATTGCGTAATTGCTACCGCCTATTTAGTGGTTAATGATATTCAAAAGTAATACAAAATGATATAATAGTCGTGTGGCTTCGGCCATGCGACTATTTTTTTAGGAGTTAATTACATATGAAATATTCAGAGACGCGGGCCGTTGTAGAAACAGGATTTTTAACGGCTCTCATTATGGTATTTACGTTTATTGGTTTAACTGTGCCAGCTATGGGCGTATTTGCGTCTATCTTAATGCCCGCTGTTTTGGTTGTATTAGGGGCAAGGCATGGTATAAAATGGAGTATTTTGGCAACGATTACATCAGGTGTAGTTATGAGTATTGTCATCACTCCGTTAATGGCTTTTATGCAAGTCCTTACCTCTGGCGTGCCGGGGATTGTATTAGCTTATGGTTATGAACGTCGTTGGCCAACGGCTCGTTTACTAACTTTACCGGCGCTTACTATGATGGTTATGATTGCTGTCCAATTAGGGATTGGGCAATATATCATGCAGGTTGACTTAGTGCAAACTTGGCAACAATTTCAGCAGGAAACTTTAGTCAATATGGAAGAAGCTTATCGTGCGCAAGGGCTATTGGATGATCAGATTAAATCTATGGTAGATAGCATGGCGACTCTATTTAAGCAGATGGCCTATGTTGCGATTGCCGCTCTTTTTATGTCATCCGTGATTATTAGTTATGCTATTTGTAAAGTAGCCAATGTTATAGTCCGTCGTACGGGCGGTCAAGGAGTTACCTTGCCGACTATGGACCAATGGCGTGTGCCACAGTGGGCTGTATATATCTTTGCTTTAGGTATTTTATTAACCTATTGGGGTGACCAGTATCAGTCTGAAGTTATTAATGTTATTGCCTATAACTTATATGCTTTAGGCTCGTATATGTTAGTTTTGCAGGGCCTTGGCTGTATGTGGTCTATTTTTAAAAGCTATGGTTTATCAGCTGGGTTTCGTTTAGTTCTAATATTTTTAACCTTATTAATGAATTTTGCCACTCTTTGGATTGGCATGTTAGATTTAATTTTTAACCTTCGTCGACGGTTATCTAAACGGTCAGACGACGAAGAATAAAGGGATAGGGAGCGAGATTATGAAAGGGAATCAGGGCTTTTTAGGGGCCTTTGAAAAGACCGCCATTGTCGTTATCATTGTACTGTTGTTGGTCATTGCGTGGTTGAACTGGCAATTAGCACTGTTTGGTCTGCTGTTTGTACTCGTAGCTTATTTATATAGTAGTCGAGCCATTCAAAAACAACGTCGCCAACTTTATGAACAATTTGATACGATTGCTAAAGGGATTACACAGGCATCTAATTTTGCCTTACAAAACTTACCAACCGCTATGGTTATTATTGACAGTAAAGCACGTGTTTGTTGGTGCAATAGTGTATTTCGTGATTGGATGCCACAAGATCCAGATAAAACGCAACGATTGAATGGGTTTATTCCTAGTTTGCGTTTAGATAAAATCTGGGGGAAGTCTGGTTATTTCAATGAAAAAATTGAAAATAAATATTATCGTGTCATTTACAAATTTATTGAAGGGGCCGAACGAAAAGAGCCCGATGCTAGCGAAGTGGAGTCCTATATGGCGTTTTACTTTGATGATGTAACGGAATCAGAGCAATTACGTCATGAAGCGGAAGCTATGGCACCGGCCTTTGGTTTTCTTATGATGGATAATATTGAAGATGTAACTAAAGGGTTAAGTGATGTGGAATACACAAACTTATGGGCGGAGATTAACAATGCCATCGTGGAAGAAATTGACCGTTATGATGGTTTTGTTCGTAACTATGCAGAAGATTCTTACATTTTCTGTATTTCTAAAAAAGCCTTAATGGATATGATTCAGCAGAACTTCCCATTGTTAGCTCGGGTCCATAATATTCCTACAAGCCGCCGCATTCCTGCTACCATTAGTATTGGTATTGCAGCAGGCGAGGAGAATATTAAGGAACAATCTGAACGGGCTCGTTCTGGTTTGGAACTAGCCTTAGGGCGTGGTGGTGACCAGGCGACAGTATATATTGGTGAAGAACTGAAGTTTTATGGTGGTAAAACTCAGGGGGCTGAAAAGAATACTCGCGTCCGTGCCCGTGTAGTCGCTCAGGCGATTAAAGAACTTATGGATGATGCAGATAATGTTATTGTCATGGGCCATGAGCGCGAAGATTATGATAGTATTGGTGGTGCTATCGGGGTGGCCGCCATGGCTCGTGGTGCTGGTAAATCGGTTCACATTGCCGTGAGTGATCAGACGGTGGCAATTAAAAAATTGTCTGATTTATTTCCGACAGAACCAGGGTTTGAAAGTTTATTAATTACCCCTCAAGCGGCAGAAGATTTTGTTACTGATTCTACCTTGGTATTTGTAGTCGATGTGCATCGACCTGATATGGTAGCAGCACCAAAAGCTTTGCAAAAAGCTAAACGGCGGGTTGTTATTGATCATCATCGCCGGGCATCTGACTTTATTGAAAAACCATTATTAACGTATTTAGAACCGGCTTCCTCATCAACGAGTGAGTTAGTGACGGAGTTAATTCAATATTTTGTTGATCCTATTTCCCTAAACGTAGTAGAAGCGAGTGCATTGTATGCAGGGATTGTAGTTGATACAAAGAATTTTGTTGTGCAAACAGGCTCACGTACCTTTGATGCGGCTTCATTCTTGCGCCGTTCAGGGGCGGATTTATCCATTGTACGTCATCTTTTCATGGAAAGCTTTGATGGGGTACAATTACGAGCTAAGATGTTGGCTGAAGCTGAACGCTTTGATGGACTGGCGATAACGATTTGTCCTGACGGCGTACAAAATGCTTCGATTTTATCAGCACAAACGGCGGATACTTTAATTACTATTGAAGGCATTGAAGCTAGTTTTGTACTATATATGATGGCTGATGGTGGCATTGGTGTTAGTGCCCGTTCACAAGGAGCCATTAATGTTCAGCTTATTATGGAGGCCTTAGGTGGTGGCGGTCATCGTACCGTTGCTGGTGGCCAATTATATGATATGACCATGGAAGAGGCGATTGAAGCTGTTAAGAAAGCAGCGAAAGACCGTGCTACTACCATGAAGAAGGAGGAAGACTCAGAATGAAAGTAATTTTGTTAGAAGATGTAAAAAAAGTAGGTAAAAAAGGTGAAATTATTGAAGTGAGTGAAGGCTATGGTCGTAATGTATTAATTAAAAAAGGCCAAGCATTAGAAGGGACACCGGCTAACTTAAATAATGCAAAACAACAACAGGCATCAGCGGCGCATAAAAAACAAGTTAATGCGGATGAAGCTAAAATTTTAGCTAGCCAATTAGCTAAAGTAGAAGTGACGATTCCTGTAAAAATGGGCGATGCAGGCCGTGTATTTGGTTCTGTAACTGGCAAAGATATTGCCGATGCGTTGGCTAAACAATTTGATGTAGCGGTAGATAAAAAGAAAATTGAATTAAAAGAACCATTAAAAACATTAGGCGTACATGATGTTTTAATTCGTGTACATCCTGAAATTACTACGACCATTAAAGTTGAATTAGTGGAAGGTTAATTATGGCAGAACCACGGATTCCTCCCCATAGTATAGAGGCTGAACGAGCCGTGCTAGGAGCTTTGCTTACGGGAGAGAATGTATATGACTCGATTAGTAGCATTGTTACTCGTAGTGATTTTTACCGTGATGCCCATCGGATTATGTATGAAGCCATTGAGAATATTCAACATTCGCATCAACGGCCTGACATGATTCTATTAGTAGAAGAGTTAAATCGTCTTAATAAGCTTGAAGAAGTAGGTGGCATTAACTATATTACAGATATTACCAATGCCTCGTCGGCTGTTTATAATGTAGAGGAACATGCCCGCATTGTAGCTGAAAAGTCGCAATTACGTCGTTTAATTGATGCCGGTAATAAAATTGTAGGGGAAAGTTATGCTGCGACGAAGACAGTACCTGAGATTCTTAATGATGCTGAAGTAGGAATCCTTGGTGTAACCGGACAACTAAAAGCGGAAACATCGTTTGTTAGCTTGGGGAATGTGCTTCCTAATTTTATTACCCGTTTAGGAGAATTGCAAAATCATGGCGATACCTTAACGGGTCTTTCTACTGGTTTTAAAGATTTAGATGATATGACAAATGGGTTACAACGGTCTGATCTTATTTTGGTAGCAGCGCGTCCTTCCATGGGTAAGACAGCGTTTACTCTTAATTTAGCCTATAATGTAGCGGTAAAGGGTAAAGGATCGGTGGCATTTTTCTCACTAGAAATGTCTGCTGAACAGTTGGTAGGGCGTATTTTATCGTCAGCTACAGAAGTGTCATCTTCAAAGTTACGCACGGGGCAGTTACAACCTGCTGACTGGGATAAAGTAGCCAATCAGATGGATAATTTAATGTCGTCTAAGTTATATATTGATGATACACCTGGCCTTACCGTGCAGATGATGCGCTCTAAACTGCGTCGTTTAAAAGTAGAAAAAGGGTTGGATTTAATTATTGTCGATTATGTGCAGTTGATGACGGGCCGTAATGGGGGCAATAGTGACAATCGTCAGCAGGAGATTTCAGAGATTTCTCGAAATCTTAAATTAATAGCCCGTGAAATGAATGTACCATTGATTGCTTTGTCTCAGTTAAGTCGTGGTGTTGAATCGCGTACTGATAAGCGCCCTGTATTGAGTGACTTGCGTGAGTCTGGCTCTTTGGAACAGGATGCGGATATTGTTGTCTTTTTGTATCGTGACAAGTATTATAGTAAAGATGATACGCAAGAAGACATAACGGAAGTTATTATTCGTAAACATCGTAATGGTGCGTTGGGGACGATTAATCTCTTATTCCAAGGCGAGTTAACACGGTTCAGAGATACGACTTCACGTACAGAAGAGGATGGCATGTAGGGAGGTAAAACTATGAAACGTTGGCGTCAAACATTAGGAGCAACTACTTTAGGTGTATTACTAGCTGGGGGCGTAGGTTTTGCAGGACCTAGCGTGGAAGCGGGGCTGTTCGATGTATTACTAGGCGGTGCTGTAGGCATGGTAGAAGTTAATACAGAAATCTCTAATTTAGATGATACGGAACAAGGACAGGAATATATGCTTGAACAGCGGATACAACAGGTAGGCTATTATAATAATTATGCGTATCAAGATCGGGCTAAACGGATCTTTGAAGCACTCACCAGTTCGCCTGATGTAAAACGGACGTATGTAGTTTTTGTCAATCCTCAAACAGACGCCAATGCGAGTATGGGCGTCGGTCGTGTTATGACCATTAATAAAGGCCTTATGGATATGTTAGATGATGATGCGTTGGCCTCTGTAGTAGGTCATGAAATCGGTCATGGTGAAAATAAGGATATTGTAAGAGGTTTGCGTAAAAGTGTTGCTTTGCAAACAGCCGTAGGAGCGGCTACGAACAATGCAGGTGGTCTTAGTGTATTATTAGGTAATGCAGCCGGCAATTATTTAAATGAACAAGTATTTAGCGTAGGCCAAGAAAAGAATGCGGATGAATGGGGCTTTAAGTTATTGGCGGATAGTCATTTTAATGTAGGGGCAGCGGCTGTATCAATGGCGGTAATACGTGATAAATATGGCGAGTTATATACAGATGGCTTAGGTCAGATTATTAATCCTAATAACCATCCTAAAATGAGCCAGCGTATTTTAGATCATTTAAAACGACTACATACTTTTTCTAATAAACATGTAGAGGTTAAAGACGATGTAGTGTATGTAAATAATCAGGCTGTATATACTGGCGAAGCGGCTGGTAATTATACAGGGGCTATGCGTGCGTATTTGGTAGCTGGCAAATTGGCCCGTTACTATCATGATAATCAAGTGGGTGAACCCGTCGTGCAGGGAAATCAAGTTTGGATGAATGGGGCCTCTTTGGTTACTTTGAGTTCAGCAGATAAAGCGAATACGATGCGTGATACCTTATCAAAAGCAATGGCGCTTAAAAATAGTAAATCAGACACATCTGATAAAGCAGATAAGAATAAAAAGAAATAGATAATAGGTCAAAACACTCTTGTTGATTTTGTAGAAATTAGCAAGAGTGTTTTTTGGTAATAGGCGTATATTTTTTCTAAATTTACATATATTATACAAAAAAATATATGTCTTTTTGAGGTAATCAAGTAAAAATTGACATAATTTTTTAAAAATTGAATGGCAACTATTAGTAAAATGCATTCATGGAAAAAACAAGTGATAACTAGTGGTTATGGCCTCTCATACCGTCAATTATTCGTCAAAAATGGCTTGACTATGCAGATTTAGTAATGGTTTTTGGACGTTTTTCGGGCTTTGGAGTATTTAACATTCAAAGACCCTGTGCTATAATGAACTTGTCTTCAAAAGGAAATAAGCGATTTGAGAAGGGGACCAAAAAACGTCAGTAATTAGGATTAGGAATTTCTTGAAGAGCTTGTTCCAGGTATATGTTTTCGGAAAAGAGGATTAGACAAATGGGAAACGTAGTAAAATTTAAGTATGAACAACTTGACCAACTTTGCGTAGATGCTTTCGTAAAATTTGGTTTCTCTGAAAAAGATGCTAAGATTATTCGTGACGTATTATTGATGTCTGATATGTATGGTATCCAGAGTCATGGTATGCAACGTCTTGTTCGTTACCACAAAGGTATCGAAAAAGGAACTATCAAAGTTGATGCACAACCAGAAGTTGTTTTCGAAACTCCAGTATCTGCAGTAATCGATGGTCATGATGGCATGGGCCAATTGAATGGTCATTATGCAATGGAATTGGCTATTAAAAAAGCTAAAGAATCTGGTGTAGGTATCGTTTCTGTACGTAACTCCAACCATTATGGTATTGCTGGTTACTACGCTAACATGGCTGTAGAAGAAGGCTTAATTGGTTTCTCCTGCACAAACTCTGAAGCTATCATGGTTCCTACATATGCTCGTAAAGCAATGTTGGGTTCTAACCCTCAAGCTTGGGCAGCACCTGCTGAACCTTACAATTTCTTCTTCGATGCTTCTACTACCGTAGTAACTCGTGGTAAATTAGAAATGTACAACAAATTAGGTAAACAATTACCTGATGGTTGGGCTTTGAATAAAGATGGTAACCCATCCACTGATGCAGCTGATGTATTGAAAAATATCTCTGCTCACGTAGGTGGTGGCATTATGCCACTTGGTGGTAACACTGAACAATTAGGTTCCCACAAAGGGTATGGTAATGGTATGGTTGTAGAATTATTCGCAGCTATCCTTTCCATGGGTGGTACTTCTAACCACTGCATGAAAGATGGTAAATCCAACATTTGCCACGGTTTCATGGCTATTAACCCAGCATTCTTCGGTGATGCTGATGCTATCAAAAAACATTTCTCCACTTTCTTAACTGAACTTCGTGAAGCTCCTAAAGCTGAAGGCGAACCTCGTATTTACACTCATGGTGAAAAAGAAGTGGAAGCAGTAAAAGACCGCGAAGAAAATGGCATCCCTGTAATTGATAAAACAATGACAGAAGTTTATGAACTTTGCGAATACTTAGGTCTTGATTTCTCCAAATACTTTGGTGATTACAAACCACCAGTAGCTGGCGATATGTTCACTGGTAACTATTAATACTAGTACATTTAACAAATAATGCACCTAGCACATATGTCGCAATGTTTATGTTGCGCAGTTTAATAGGAATGGCATAGCCTGTTAAGCAGAATGAACAGCAGCCCACGCTCAGTAGAGTGTGGGCTGTTTTGTATATTCTTAAAATAAGTCCTCAACAGGAATCTAGCAACATGATACAATAAAAAAGATATAGTAGCTATTTTAAGTGTTAACTATTTAAAGGTCCTGATTAAATATATAATAGCAAAAAGTTGAGATAAAGGAGTCAATAGTATGACAAGACGAGAGATTAATGCAGTATGCCCTTACGATTGCCCCGATGCTTGTGGGCTCGTCGTAACCACTGAAGATGGGAAAGTAACTAAGGTTGTGGGGAACCCTAAGCATGCATTTACAAGAGGTATGCTTTGCCCTAAAATGGCTCATTATGAAGAAACCGTCCATTCGCCTGAGCGGTTAACGACACCGCTAAAACGGGTGGGGCCTAAAGGGTCTGGTGAGTTTACACCAATTAGTTGGGACGAAGCAGTGGCTACCATTGCTGAACGCTTTAAAGCTAGTATTGAAGAATATGGTGGTCAAAGTATTATGCCTTACTCTTATGCAGGGACTATGGGGCTTATTCAGAAAGCAGCGGGGTTTCCATTGTTTGCTCGTTTAGGCGCGGTGCGACATAATCGTGGCATTTGTTCCCCAGCTAAAACGTATGGTTGGCAGATGATTATGGGCAATACGTTTGGTACGCGGCCACAAGAATTGAGCCATAGCGATTGTGTTATTTTATGGAGCTTAAATGCGTTGGCCACTGATATCCATATTATGCATGATGTAAAGGCAGCTAAAGCTCGAGGGGCTAAGGTCTGGGTTATTGATATTTATAGTTCGATTACTTGTGATCAAGCGGATGAAGTGATTCTTACAAAACCAGGTACTGATGGTGCCTTAGCTTTAGGAATTTTATATATTTTAGAGCGAGATCATTTAGTTAATCGTGATTTTATTGCTAATCATGTAATTGGTTACGATAAATTAGTAGGGGAAGTTTTACCTGATTTTACACCTGAGCATGTAGCGGCGATTACAGGCGTGCCAGTGGCACAACTGGAAGCATTAGCTAACGCTTATGGCACAGCCAAAGCACCGTTTATTCGCTTGGGTAGTGGTTTATCGCGCTATGGTAATGGGGGAATGACGGTACGAACTATTGCTTGTTTGCCAGCCGTGGTAGGTGCTTATGAACATCTTGGTGGTGGCATGTTGAGTGATGCTAAAGGAAGTTATTATATTAATGATCGTCTCATGTCTTGGGATGTTCATGCTGGTAAAGTGGTGCCTACGGTGCCTATGGTAAAATTAGGTGACATTTTAAATCAAACAGAAAGTCCGATTCGTTGCCTTTACATTTACTCTTCGAATCCAGCTATAACAGCACCTGATCAAAACCAAGTGCGACGAGGGTTACTACGTGACGATTTATTTACAGTCGTGCATGAACGCTTTTTAACGGATACGGCTAATTATGCAGATATTGTGTTGCCAGCGACGTCTTCGGTAGAAGCCGATGATATTTATAATTCATATGGTCATTATACGAGCGCTATTGGGTATAAAGCGATTGAACCTATTGGTGAAAGTAAGTCTAATTGGGATACCATTTGTTTGATTGCTAAAGCGATGGGGATTACTGATCCCTTCTTTGATAAAACGGCTTTAGACTTAATTCATGATATTTTGGCAGCCGCTACTCATGTGAGTGAGGCGGATAAGGCCAAGTTACTATCTGGCGAACCTGTTGAAATGCCTGTTCCTGAGGATTATAAGCTCCGCTTTAAAACTAAGTCGGGCAAAATTGAAATGTATAATCCGCAAGAAACCCCTGCATTGCCTACGTATATGGCGCCGCATAATGCGACGATTGCCAAAGGGGCCTTTCATCTGATTAATGCACCAGATATTCGAATTTTAGACTCTTCGTTCTGTGAACGCGTGTTTGATCAACAAAAACCCCTTATGAGTGCTTGGTTACATCCTGAAGATGGTAAGGCATTAGGTCTTGTAGAAGGGGAACGGATTGAATTATACAATGAACAAGGAACTTTACAGTTGCCTGTGTTCTTTGATGAAAGAGTGCGTCCTAAGACGGTCGTTTCCTATGGAGTATGGTGGCAACGATATTCTTCGGATGAAACACATGGAATCAATGCCTTAACCTCATCAAGGCTGACTGATTTTGCCGAAGGTAGTACTTTTTATGATGTAAAAGTAGATATTCGAAGTGTATCTTGAAATTTAATGTATAATTAATAAAAAATTTTGATGATTTATGGTTTCTTTTATCAATTCTTGTATACGTTGTAAAAGGCTGTAAAAGTAGTGAAAATACGCATTCTACATGGTTAGTGTGATGCGTATTTTTATAGAGTTTTCTAATTAGGGTAACAAGTATGCGAAAATGTAATAAATAAAATTGAAGAATATTTCAAAATACATTTGTCCAATTCTTAAAAACGTTGTATAATCATAGGCAAACCTTAATTTAATGAGAGAGGATGGGGATTATGAATACGGAAAATGTTAAATTAAGCAATCGAGCCTACATAGCTATTGGCTTGATGTTGTTTGCTCTATTCTTTGGAGCTGGTAATCTAATTTTCCCTGCGTCCTTAGGACAACAAGCGGGTGAAAATATTTGGTGGGCTGTTTTAGGCTTCATCGTCACAGGGGTAGGTTTGCCATTGCTTGGTGTTATGGCTATGGGCTACTCTGGATCGAAGGACGTACAGGCATTAGCAAGTCGAGTACATCCTGTGTATGGTTTTATTTATACGGTATTATTATATTTGACAATTGGACCAGCGTTCGCTATTCCGCGTACAGGTACAGTATCCTATGAAATTGCAGTAAAACCATTTTTAGGTAGTGGCGCTACTGATATGTCACAGACGATTTTTTTAATGGTGTTCTTCTTACTTACTCTTTGGTTGTCAATTAATCCGGCTAAATTAGTCGATCGTATTGGTAAAGTCTTAACGCCATTGTTGTTACTTAGTATTTGTGCATTGATTATTAAATCATTGGTAACGCCAATGGGGTCTTATCAAGCTCCAACGGATGCGTATGCTACTTCGGGGATTGCTGTTGTACAAGGTATTTTAGATGGCTATAATACGATGGATGCGTTAGCTTCTTTAGTATTTGCTATTCTTGTTATTGATTTTGTTAAATTATCTGGGGCACAAACGAAAGAGGAAGTTACTTCAGCTACGTTTAAGGCTGGTTTAATTGCGGTAGCTTGGCTTGGTTTTGTATATATTTTTGTGGCTAATATCGGTGCGACCAGTGTAAGTCAACTAGGGATTTTAGATACAGGAGCGCCTGTTTTAGCAGAAAGTGCTAAGTTATTATTTGGTAGTATTGGTGCCCTTATCTTGGCGGTTATTGTATTGTTAGCGTGTTTAACAACTAGTATCGGTCTTGTTACTTCCTGTTCAAAATACTTCTATCGTGTATTCCCAGGGATTAATTACAAATTATATGCTGTTATTTTCTCAGTTGTATCTTTCTTTATTGGGATGTATGGTTTGAAAACTATTATTTCAGCCGCTATCCCTGTGTTAATGTTCTTATATCCATTGACAATTGCTATTATTGCCTTAGCATTTTTGAATAATACATTCCAAGGTCGTCAGTGTGTCTACGTTTGGACTATTGGTTTAACTTTGATTAGTGCATTTGTAAGTGGTTGTGAAACGGCTGAAGTTAATCTTGGTGCCTTTGGTCAATGGTTTGCTACTTATGTACCATTCCATGATGTTGGCATGGGTTGGGTAACATTTACGGTAGCTGGTTTAATTATTGGTTTCATTCATAAAACGCTTGTGTCTAAACCACAAGTCCATGGTGAAGAAGAAAAATCAGTGGCATAAGCAACTGAGAGGCCGTCAATCTGTTAGTTGTAGTTTGGCTTGAGCCTTAAAATATTGTGAAGTAATGAATGAGTAGTTCTCTTGAGAACTACTCATTTTTATATGTCGAAAAAAGGAAAGAATAGTGTATAATGGATAAGTAAAACAGTAGCTTAAGTAGTATAGGAGGATTTTTGTGAGTTGGTTGCGTAGGAAGCCGTTGGCTGATTTAACAGCCGTGGCGGAGGAGAAAAAATTATCAAAAGCGCTTAGTGCCTTTGATGTGACGTTACTAGGTCTTGGTGTTATTATTGGAACTGGTATTTTTGTTTTAACTGGTATTGGGGCCGCCAATTATGCAGGGCCTGGTCTCATGTTATCGTTTGTATTAGCTGCTGTCACATGTGCCTTTGTTTGCTTGGCATATAGTGAGCTGGTGGCGATGTTACCTGTATCAGGCAGTGCGTATACATATACCTATGCATCGTTAGGTGAGTTTTTTGGCTGGTGGGTCGGCTGGGGCCTTGTTCTGGAATATTCCGTTGGAGCTAGTGCAGTAGCCGGTGGTTGGTCGGCTTATTTAGTGGGGATATTACATGCAGCAGGCATTGATTTACCACATGCTTTAACGGCCGTCCCTCATGATGGTGGTATCATTAATTTACCAGCTGTGTTGGTAGTCCTTTTTGCTACGAGTCTGCTTGTATTAGGGATTCGTGAAAGTGCAAAAGTAAATCGTGTATTGGTATTGATTAAAGTAGGGACAATTTTTCTATTTTTATTTTTAGCGGCGCCTCATGTTGATCCAGCTAATTGGGATCCATTCTTACCTTATGGGTGGCAAGGGGTGACAGCTGGTACAGCCATTCTTTTCTTTGCGTATTTAGGAGTAGACTCCTTAGCTACGGCCGCTGAAGAAACCAAGAATCCTAAGGTGGATATGCCGATAGGGATTATTGCGTCCCTTGTGATTTGTACGATTTTATATATTGCCGTAAGTGTTGTTATGACAGGTGTAGTACCTTATCCACAATTAGATACGGCAGCGCCCGCTTCGTATGTATTAGAGTATGTAGGGATGAGGGCTGGCTCAGCGATTGTAGGAACAGGTGCTCTTTGTGGGCTATCGACAGTATTGTTGGTTATGATTTATGCACAGACACGCGCTTTCTATGCTATGAGCCGTGATGGGTTAATCCCTCATAGTTTGTGTCGGATTCATAAAAAATATCGTACGCCACATATTATAACCATGATTGTAGGGGTAGTGGTGGCGTTGATTTCAGGATTTACACCTATTCATATAGTCGCTGAAATGTGTTCGGCCGGGACCTTATTCGCTTTTATGTGTTCGGCTTTAGGCATTATGGTGTTACGCCGTGTATATCCTGATGTGAAACGAGATTTTCGCTGTCCTGCTGTATATGTGGTAGCACCGTTGGCGATTATCTTTTGTGGTTTTGTATTTTCTCAGTTATCAGCTCATACTATCGAGCTCTTTGTGGGGTGGAGTCTGTTAGGGTTCTTAATTTATATGGGCTACAGCCGTAAACATAGTGTGTTAGGGCAAACGAACGTGACTAATGAGAGTGTATCAGAATAGATTGGTTGAGGTTAGTTAGCATTAACGGGTTATGTTGAATTAATACTTGATATGCACTGCGAGTGAATATATGCTTGCAGTGCATTTTTTTATTGTGCAATGAATATGGATATTTGTTTGTAAAATTTGAAAAAAATAAAATTAGTACTTGCTATTTTAGAAATAGAGTGCTAATATAATGTACATCGATACACACACAGTGGATGCATCGAGAGATTTAATTTGAGTTTACGTGCTACATAGCACATTTGTATACAGTGGAAAGGAGGACATGTCATGTTAGGTTTTGTGGTAGTCATTATTAGCTTGCTCATTATTATTGACATTATCGTCATTAGCCATGAAAACAACTTAACAGACATCGTCTTGAAAGTTTCCACAAATCATGTGCCTGAGCTTACCTCACAGCGAGGTTTTGCAAGCTAATAAGAAATAGCTTAGGCCATGTAGTACATTTTTATACTTGTGAGAGACAATACGAATAGTTTATGCGGTACTTTTAAGACGATTCTTCGGAATCGTCTTTTTTTATTACATCATCTGGTGATGGCAAAGGAGAGAAGAACATGCGTAGTGATAATTTTTCGAAAGGCGTAGCGAGAGCGCCTCATCGGTCCTTACTAAAAGCGTTAGGATTTGTGAATGAAGAGATTGGTAAACCTGTTATTGGCATTGCCAATTCCTTTAATGAAATTATTCCTGGCCATATGCATTTGCGCAATCTGGTACAAGCTGTAAAAGACGGCATTCGCGAAGCGGGCGGTATTCCTATGGAATTTAATACGATTGGGATTTGTGATGGGACAGCCATGAATCACATAGGCATGAAATACTCCTTAGTAACACGGCAGATTGTAGCTGATTCAATTGAAGCTACGGCCATGGCAACACCCTTTGATGGGCTCGTATTCATTCCGAATTGTGACAAGATTGTACCTGGTATGTTAATGGCCGCAGCTAGACTAAATCTCCCGTCTATCTTCGTTAGTGGTGGGGCGATGTTAGCCGGTACACATAAAGGCAAGCGGGTAGGACTTAGTGATGTTTTTGAAGCGGTTGGTAAAGTAGAAGCAGGTCTTATGAGTGAAGCGGAATTAGCGGAGCTTGAAGAGACAGCGTGCCCTACTTGTGGATCTTGCTCCGGTATGTATACGGCAAACACGATGAACTGTTTAACCGAAGCTTTGGGGATGGCGCTCCCTGGTAATGGAACTATTCCTGCTGTATATTCGGAGCGACTTCGATTAGCTAAACGGGCAGGGCTTCAAATTATGGACGTGCTTAAAGCTGATTTACGACCTCGTGATATTTTGACTCGTGAAGCCTTTGAAAATGCTGTGGCTGTTGATATGGTGCTCGGTGGCTCATCCAATACAGCGCTCCATTTACCAGCAGTCGCTTATGAAGCAGACGTGCCCCTTACATTGGCTGATTTTGATACGATTGCGCAGACTACGCCACAGTTAGCAAAATTGTCACCATCAGGTTCTTACTTTATTGAAGATTTATATGCGGCTGGCGGTATTAGTGCCGTGCTCCATCGATTGCAAGAAGCAAAGAAACTTCATGAAGCGGCTAAGACGGTAGCTTTAGTTACACAAGGTGAACTGGCACAAGTAGCTAAGGTGCTTGATGAAGATGTGATTCATCCTTGGCATGAACCAGTATATCCAACAGGGGGGATTGCTGTACTAACTGGTAATTTAGCACCAGATGGTTCTGTGGTTAAAGCAGGGGCTGTAGATTCTGAAATGCTTGTTCATAGCGGACCGGCGCGTGTCTTTAACAGCGAAGAAGACGCTTGCGCTGCCATTACAGGCAATCAGATTAAGAAAGGGGATGTAGTTGTAATCCGTTATGCAGGGCCTAAGGGTGGTCCTGGGATGCCAGAGATGTTAACACCTACCTCTACGATTACTGGTATGGGCTTAGGTAAAGAAGTAGCACTTATTACTGATGGTCGGTTTTCAGGGGCTACACGTGGAGCTTCGATTGGTCACATTTCACCAGAAGCAGCGGCTGGGGGCCGATTGCACTGGTTGAAGAAGGTGACATTATCGAAATTGACATTCCAAATCGTAAATTGGCCGTACAGTTAAGTGAAACAGAATTGGCACAGCGTAAAGCTAAATTAGTCCCTCATGATTCGGGGGCTAAGGGATATTTGAGAAAATATGCGACTCATGTATCCTCCGCAGCGGAAGGCGCTGTTGAGAAATATTAAAGAGGCTTATGAGGCGTGAGAATAGAGTAGAGAGAACTTAATATAGATTTGAGAGTATAAAAGAAACGTTGAGAGAGCGTTTAATTTAAAACTTGAGAGTGAGAGAATCGAATAGAGAGAACTTGAGTATAGATAGAACTAAAAGAGATATTAAGAGGAGTAAAGGATTGGTACGATGTTAACACTTTATGATTTTATAGAAGCACGCGAGCGATTAAGTACTGTGACGGTTAAAACAAAATTGATTCACAGTACTGTATTTTCCGAAGAGTCAGGGAATGATGTATATATTAAACCGGAAAATTTACAGCGTACAGGATCCTTTAAATTACGGGGCGCTTATAATAAGATTGCCAAATTGACTAAAGAGGAAAAGGCTTGTGGTGTTATTGCTTCTTCAGCAGGCAATCACGCGCAGGGCGTTGCGTTAGGAGCACAAAAATTAGGCACGAAAGCAGTAATTGTTATGCCTAAGCCAAGTCCGCTTATCAAAGTAGAGGCTACACGGCAGTATGGGGCTGAGGTAGTATTAGCTGGTGAAGTATATGATGAAGCCTATGCGGAAGCGGTTCGATTACAACAAGAACATGGCTATGTATTTGTTCATCCTTTTAATGATGAAGATGTTATTGAAGGTCAAGGAACAATTGCGTTAGAGGTGTTAGAAGAGTTGCCTGATGCCGATATTTTATTAGTGCCGATTGGTGGTGGTGGTTTGGTAGCTGGGGTAGCGGCCGCTGCTAAATTAAAAAATCCATCCATAAAAATTGTGGGGGTTGAGCCAGAAGGGGCGGCCAGTGCTGTGGCTGCTTTACAGGCCGATGTACCGGTCGCTTTAGATAGTGTCAGTACCATCGCTGATGGGGCGGCCGTGAAACAAATCGGTGATGTGACTTTGGGATATATTAAAGAATATGTCGATGAAATCGTGACAGTATCTGATTATGAATTAATGGAAGCATTTTTATTACTGGCTGAAAAGCATAAAATTGTTGGTGAAAATGCAGGGCTTTTATCAGTAGCAGGGCTTAAAAAACTGAAAGAAAAAGGGAAAAAGGTAGTATCTATTTTAAGTGGCGGTAATATTGATGTATTAACAATTGCGTCTATGATTAACAAAGGGCTTGTACTGCGTGGACGTATTTTCACCTTCTCCGTTAATTTACCGGATAAACCGGGACAATTGGTGGCCGTTTCACAAATTGTAGCGGGACAAAATGCTAATGTAATCAAACTAGAACATAATCAATTTAAAAATTTAGATCGCTTCCATGAAGTGGAATTGCAAGTAACAGTGGAAACGAATGGGGAAGACCATATTCAGCGGATTACGGAAGTGTTTGCAGAGCATGGCTATACTATCCATCGCATTAATACGAGCGAAGTCAATGAGTAGAGGGGCGTGATTCGCTGATGTGTGTATTGGTAAGGAATCTGATGCATATAAATAGTTAGCAGTAATATGATACATTGAGAGTAGGAGAGATGAGAGAGGATGTGAACACATGAGTAGCGATACCATCAATGGGGCACGTATAGTACTGGAAACGCTGCACCGTATAGGAATTAGAGATTTCTTTGGTTATCCTGGTGGCGCCGTTATCCCAATTTATGATGAAATCTATAAATATAAGGGGTTAAATCACTATTTTGCGCGTCACGAGCAAGGGGCGGCGCATGAAGCTGATGGGTATGCACGAGCTACTGGTCAGTGCGGTGTTTGTTTGGCTACCTCAGGGCCAGGCGCTACGAATTTAGTGACTGGTTTAATGACGGCTCATATGGACTCTGTCCCTATATTAGCTATTACGGGACAAGTAGGCCGGTCTTTATTGGGGAAAGATGCCTTTCAAGAATCAGATATTGTAGGAATAACAATGCCAATTACTAAAAATAATTACTTGGTGAAGTCTATTTATGATTTACCGCGTATTTTACGGGAAGCGCATTATATTGCTACGACAGGGCGACCAGGCCCTGTATTAGTGGATATTCCTAAAGATGTACAGTTGGCAAGTATTTCAAGGGCCGAATTTGAGCGACTTTGTGAAGAGCCTTTTACATTGGAAGGGTATGAGCCAAATTATAAAGGTCATCCATTGCAGATAAAAAAAGCAGTTAAATTATTACAAGAAGCTAAGCGGCCTTTAATTATTGCAGGGGCTGGTATTTTAAAAGGACAGGCTTCGGAGGCGTTATATGAATTAGCCACAAAAACACAGATACCGGTAACCAATACTTTGCTAGGGCTAGGCTCTTTCCCTGGGGGGCATGAATTATTTCTCGGTATGCTCGGTATGCATGGCACTGCAGCCGCCAATTTTGCCACTGAGGAAGCGGATGTGGTCTTGGCGGCGGGTATTCGTTTTGATGATCGTATTGCTGGCAATCCAGAGGCTTTTTGCAAGCAGGCTAAGATTATTCATATTGATATTGATCCTGCGGAAATTGAAAAAAATCGCAGTGTAGATGTACCGATTGTAGGCGATGTGAAACAAGTGCTACAAGCGATGAATGCAGTGTTACCAGAAAGTACGCATGAAGCGTGGTGTAAGCAGACGAAAGCGTGGAAAGAGGCGTATGCGCTTCGATATCGCCAGGTTGCGGCAGACCGATTGGTGCCACAAAAAGTATTAGCGACTTTGAATGAATTACTACAAGGTGAAGCCATTATCGTAACGGACGTGGGACAGCATCAAATGTGGGCGGCGCAATATTTTACTTATCGAGCCCCGAATAGTATTGTTACTTCTGGCGGTGCGGGCACCATGGGATTTGGCTTACCGGCGGCCATTGGGGCGCAAGTGGGTCAACCGAATAAAAAAGTAGTGCTCATTGTTGGTGATGGGGGCTTACAAATGACGGCCCATGAATTGATGTTACTTAAACAATATCAGTTGCCTGTGAAAGTAGTATTACTTAATAATTCGTATTTAGGTATGGTTCGGCAATGGCAGGAATTGTTTAATGATAAACGATATTCTTTTGTTGATTTGTCGGTTAATCCTGATTTTCAAACATTGGCGGCGGCTTATGGCGTGCGCAGTGTAAAAATTGAAGGCCAACACGATTTAAAGGCTAAATTAGAAGCTGAATTAGCCTCGGATGAAGGCGTTTTGATTGAATGTGTTGTTGAGCGAGAAGAGAATGTATATCCTATGATTCCCGCCGGCATGACCGTGGCGGCGATGCGTGGTGCCAAGGGGGTGGCTGATGATGAGTAATGAACACCAAATCTTAGTGATTACAAAAAATACCCCAGGCATTGGGGCACGGGTATTAGCTTTATTTAATCGTCGCGGCTATTCAGTGAAAAAAATGACCTCTGGTGTTACGGTTCAATCAGGATATGCGCGGATGACACTGACGGTGGATGCAGATAGCAATACGTTAGATCAGATTCAAAAACAGATCTATAAAATCATCGATGTTGTCAAAGTGAAAGTCTTTCCCAAAATGGATGTGGTACGACGTGAACTGATGCTTATTAAAGTGAAGGCTGATGATCAAACGCGGTCACAAATTGTACAAATTGCCACGATTTATCGTGGTAATGTACTGGACGTAGCGCCCACATCACTCATTATTGAATTGACTGGCGATGAAGAAAAACTCCGTGGTTTTATTGATATTATGAAACCATATGGCGTATTAGAAATGGCTAAAACGGGCGTAACGGCTATGAGCCGTGGCGAACGATTATAAGCATATATTTTATTTGGAGGTATTCTACAGCGAATGTAGTGTATATACAAAATTCGTTGGGGGTATTGGTTAGCTAGGTAACTAGCAGAGAGAGAGGTATTATTATGGCAGGAACAATCTATGGTGCAACAGTATATTATGACGCAGATTGCAATTTGGACGCATTAAAAGGTAAGAAAATCACAGTTCTTGGCTATGGTTCGCAAGGGCATGCCCATGCGCTTAATTTAAAAGAGAGCGGTATGGATGTAACGGTAGGTCTTCGTGACGGTTCTAAATCTTGGCAAGTCGCTGAAAAAGATGGCCTTCCTGTTAAAACAACAGCGGAAGCGGTTAAAGGGGCCGATGTAGTGATGGTGTTGATTCCTGATGAGTTGCAAGCTGAAACGTATGAAAAAGATATTGCGCCCAATCTTAAAAAAGGGGCGTATCTTGGCTTTGCTCATGGCTTTAATGTTCATTATAAGAAAATCGTACCACCAGCTGATGCAAATGTATTTATGGTAGCCCCTAAAGGGCCGGGCCATTTGGTACGCCGTACATTCCAAGAAGGTAGTGGTGTGCCTAGTTTATATGCGGTTGAAAAAGATCCATCCGGTGATACAAAGGAACTTGCTTTGGCTTGGGCCGCGGGCATTGGTGCTGGCCGTGCAGGTATCTTGGGGACAACCTTCCGTGAAGAAACAGAGACCGATTTATTTGGCGAACAAGCTGTTCTTTGCGGTGGGATCTGTGAATTAATGCAGGCTGGGTTTGAAACGTTGACCAAAGCAGGATACCATCCAGTTAATGCGTATTTTGAATGTGTTCATGAAATGAAATTAATTGTAGATCTTATCTATGAAGGTGGTTTTCATACTATGCGTAGCTCTATTTCAAATACCGCTGAATATGGTGATTATGCGACGGGTACTAAATTAATTACAGCAGAAACGCGTAAGGAAATGGAACAAGTATTGGCTGATATTCAATCGGGTGCGTTTGCTGATGAATTCTTGGCAGATTATAAAGATGGTTTCAAAAAATTGTATGCTCGTCGTGAAAAAGCAGCTAATCATGAATCCGAAAAAGTTGGTGCAGAACTTCGAGGCTTGATGTCTTGGATTAAGAAGTAAACAATCAATCCTGAAGAGGTTATACGCAATAAAACGAAAATAGAATATCCCCTGTTAACATGGAACGCAAATGATACATACAATTTGCGTTCCATTTGTGTTTGGTATAAAGCTAAAATTAAGAGACATAGTAGATAAATATAGATGATAAATAATTAGTCAAGACCTCTTTTAGTAGGCCGTTTTTATGTGTTACAATAAAAAGCGATGAAAGCTGATTTCGTTCGTAACAACATGATTTGTTGGAGGTTATATGCAAGAAATAGTGGTTGGTGGCTTATATCGTCACTTTAAAGGGATGTATTACTATGTAAAAGACATTGCGGTTCATTCGGAAACAGGAGAACCCTTTGTAGTGTATCAACAATTATATGGTGAACGAAAAACTTATATTCGCCCCCTTGGTATGTTTGCTAGTCCTGTGGATCATGAGAAATATCCAGAGGTAACGCAAAAGGAACGTTTCAAATTGATGTCGGGGCGTGATAACGGATAGGAGGTATGGATGAAAAAGAAATTTTTCTTTTTTGACATTGATAATACGCTAGCAGTTTGGCCAGATGGTATTATTCCAGCGAGTGCGCAAGAAACTTTGGATACGTTGAAAGCTAATGGTCATCGAGTGGCGTTAGCGACCGGGCGCTTACAAAAAGATGCTAAACGCTTTGCTGATTTAGCCAATGTAACAGATTTTGTAGCGGATGGTGGCAAGAGCGTAACTATCAATAATGAGATTATATTTATGGAAGGTATGGATCGCGAGGCCTGTGTTCGTTATATAACACATTTAGAAGAACGTGGTTTGCATTGGGCTGTGACGGATGTGAATGAACTCGTGCGGGTTACGCCGTATGAAACGGTGCTACAATGGCATCCTGATTGGGATGTATTTAAGACCGTGTATGATCCAACCTTTGATTATCGACAAGTTGAGCATTTTTATAAGATTTATGCCTTTATGACACCGGAACAAGAAGAACGCAAACAAGTTGTTCATATGACGACGGATTTGATTCGCTATGGTGAAAACTGCATTTTGTTTGAACCTATGGTAAAGGCAGAAGGGGTACGTCGTATGATTGCCCATTATGGCATGAAACCAGAAGATGTTGTTGTCTTTGGTGATGGCTATAATGATTTATCGATGTTCAGTCCGGAGTGGCTTAATATTGCCATGGGCAATGGTCGTGAAGAATTGAAAGCAGCCGCCGATTATATTACATCTGATTGTAAACGAGATGGGATTTATGAAGCGTGCAAAAATTTTGGCTGGATTTAAGAGAGTCTTACTAGCATAATTTAATAGTCTATGTTATAATGAAATGTCAAAAGTACCGCTCATATTGTTTGTGAGCGGTTTTTCATATATAGGAGATACGAATGAAACTAATGAAACGATACGGAAATTGGCGACGTTTGTGTACCGCAGGGCTACTGGGGGTAGCGTTATTAGTGACTAGTGCTTGTGGTGCTAGTCAAAGTAGTAGTGCTGATAGTGCGGCTCAAGGCTCAACTGAGCCTGCAACAACTCAATTACAGGCACCTACGTTGGATGCTACGCCAGTTAAAGATCACTATGCTGTATTTGAAACGTCGGAAGGTACGTTTAAAGTCCGCCTATATGGCACTAAAACACCAATTACGGTTAAAAACTTTGATTATTTAGTTAACCAAGGCTATTATAAAGATTTAACATTCCATCGCGTTATTGATGATTTTATGATTCAAGGTGGCGATGATGGTAAAGGTGGCCCGGGCTATACGATTCCTGATGAATTTGTGAATGACTTACATTTTAATAAAATGGGATTGTTAGCCATGGCGAATCGTGGCCCTGATACGGGGGGCGCGCAGTTCTTTATTACCTTAGGCCCCACACCGTGGTTAGACAATAAACACACTATTTTTGGTGTCGTGACCCAAGGTATGGATGTGGTGGCCAAAATTGGTAAAGTAGCAACCGATAAAAAAGATAAACCGATAGAACCCGTTGTGATTAAGTCCATTACATTGGAACCGATTACCGATACACAAGGTAGCGCTAAATGAGGTACTTATGAGTAAAGAAGGGTTTTACACGTATATGGTTGAGTGTTCAGATGGATCGCTGTATACGGGGTGGACTACGGATTTGGTGCAGCGAGTAGCTAAGCATAATGGCCAGTTGCCTGGGGGTGCTAAGTATACAAGGGCTAGGCGCCCTGTGAAATTAGTATGGTATACGTCGTTTCAGCGAAAACAAGAGGCCCAATCCATGGAATATCAAGTGAAACGGATGCCTAGGGAACAAAAGCGCGCTTTAGTGGCTGCCTTTGTAAAGGCTCATCCGACGGCTATTGATAATTTGCTGGCGAGTCAAAAGTGCACGTTTCAAGATAGCTCTACGAAGGAAGTAGAGAGGGCTGATTAAGCGAGTATATCTGTAAATAAATTTCTTAAAATTCCCTGTTTTCTATGGTATAATGAACTGATGTATAGTTTATAAAAATAAACTATGAAGTGGGATATAAAAACGCGGAAGGAGGACTTCGATGAAGCGCGTTTTAGTTGGCGTGAAAAGCACGCAGCGTGATGCTGACGGGAAAGACACGGTCATTGAAATGGTTTCTCCCGGTGAATATCACGAGAAAAATGATACAAAATATATTATGTATAGTGAAACCGAATTATCTGGTATGGATGGTTCCCATACAACGATTAAATTAAAACCGCATTCTATTGTATTGATTCGCAATGGTAAGGTTTCTATGCGTCATGAATATGTGCTGGGTGAGACACGACAGACGGTGTATGAAACACCTTTTGGTGAACTGCATATGGCTTTTAAGACGCATGAATTAGATGCATCGTTACATGATGGTGTCGGTTCGATTCATTTAGGCTATGACATTTCTGTTGGTGGTGAGTGGCAATATTACAACCAACTTGATATTAACTTACAGGAGGACTTAGAGTATGGAACTAAAGGACAAGCTCAAGCAAGGAATTGAGGCTGCATTAGCAAAAGCGTTGGCTGCGGGCACATTGCCAGAAGGGACATACCCTGAAGTAGTGCTAGAAGTACCACCACAGAAAGAATTTGGTGATTTTTCTACCAATATTGCTATGCAATCGGCACGGGTGGCGCGTATGAATCCAGCGGCTATTGCAGATATTATCATTGCTAATATGGATTATGATTGGTTAGATAAAGCGGAAAAAGCAGGCGCTGGCTTTATTAATTTCTTCTTAAAAAATGATATGGTCTATGACACTTTGAAAAATGTGCTAGAACAAGGTGTTTGCTATGGTACACAACCAATTCGTCAAGAAGATACTGTCCAAGTAGAATATGTAAGTGCCAATCCAACGGGCCCTCTTCATGTAGGTCATGGTCGTGGGGCTGCGTATGGGAGTGCTCTTGTTAATTTGTTGCGCGCAGCTGGCTATAATGTAGAAGCTGAATATTATATCAATGATGCAGGTAACCAAATTGACAATTTAGCCAAATCTATCAATGCTCGTTATTTAGAATTGTTGGATATGAAGAGCGAATTTCCTGAAAATGGCTATCATGGTCAGGATATTGTAGAAACGGCGCAGAGCATTATTAATTGGCGTGGTGATTTCTTTGCCATTTTATCTGATGAAGAACGGTTACCATTCTTTAAAGAATTTGGTTTAACAGAAAAATTAAATGGCTTGCGTGTAAGTCTTCGTAATTTTAATGTAGAATTTGATCGTTGGTTTAGCGAACGTTCTTTACATAAGAGTGGTGAAGTCAATAAAGCGATTCAGTTCTTAAAAGATACAGGCGATGTGTATGAAAAAGACGGGGCTTTATGGTTTGCTTCCACTCGATATGGCGATGACAAAGATCGTGTCGTTATTCGTGAAAATGGAGAGCCTACATATTTAGCATCAGATATTGCATATCATCGCAATAAATTTGAACGTGGATTCCAGAAGATGATTAACATTTGGGGTGCTGACCATCATGGGTATGTGACTCGTGTAAAAGCGTCTATGGAAGCGCTTGGTTATAATCCTAATCGATTAGAAATCCTCTTGCTTCAGATGGTAGCTTTATACCGTGATGGAGAACTTGTTAAAATGTCAAAACGTACAGGTCAGTCTGTAACTCTTGATGAATTGATTGAAGAAGTAGGCGTAGATGCAGCTCGTTATTTCTTCCTCATGCGTTCGTTAGATAGTCAGTTAGATTTTGATATTAATTTAGCGGCCTCTAAGAGCAATGACAATCCAGTGTATTATATTCAATATGCTCATGCGCGTATTCACAGTATTTTTAACCAAGTTAAAGAAGCAGGGATTAAATATGGTGACTGGGCAGGCGTTAAATTTGATACCTTAACTAGTGAATTAGAGTTAGATATTATTAAAAAATTAGGCGCATATCCAGAAGAAATTCGCTTGGCTGCCGAACATCGGGCGCCACATCGTATTGCTCGTTACCTTTATGACTTGGCTAGCTTGTTCCATTCGTTCTACAAACAAGGCCGTATTATGGGCGTAGATAGTGAATTGCAACAAGCGCGTTTAGGATTAATTACTGGGATTGCCGCTGTATTACGCAATGGTCTTGGAATCTTAGGTATTTCAGCACCTGAAAAGATGTAAGCCGTTGGGGCAATGTGTTTTAAAAGCAACGAATCGTTGCATCAATTAGTTTTTAATAACTATCGCAGTGCGGCGGTAGTGTGTATATACCATTCATAGCTTTGGGAGGAATCATGGCAACAAAGTATATTTTCGTAACGGGTGGGGTTGTTTCATCGTTAGGTAAAGGGATTACGGCAGCGTCCTTAGGTCGTTTGCTTAAGAATCGTGGCTTAAATGTAACGATTCAAAAATTTGATCCTTATATCAACATTGACCCAGGTACGATGAGTCCGTATCAACACGGGGAAGTATTCGTTACTGATGATGGCGCTGAAACAGACCTTGACCTTGGTCACTACGAACGTTTCATCGACATTAACTTAGGGAAACGCTCCAATGTAACAGCTGGTAAAGTATATTGGTCTGTTATTAACAAAGAACGTAAAGGGGATTATTTAGGCGGTACTGTTCAGGTTATCCCTCATATTACGAACGAAATTAAACAAAACGTATATCGTGTAGGTAAAGAAGACAATGCTGATGTAGTTATCACTGAAATTGGTGGTACAGTTGGTGATATTGAAAGCTTGCCATTCTTAGAAGCCATTCGTCAGGTTAAAAAAGAAGTAGGCCGTAATGATGTATTGTATATTCATGTAACATTAGTGCCTTACATCAGTGCTGCTGGGGAATTGAAAACAAAACCAACCCAACATAGTGTTAAAGAATTGCGCAGTATTGGTATTCAGCCAGATATTATCGTATGCCGTACGGAAAAACATATTTCAGATGAAATGAAAGAAAAATTAGCTTTATTCTGCGATATTGATCCTGAGGCTGTTATTGAAAACCGCACTTGCAATACGATTTACGAAGTGCCTTTGATGATGCAAGAAGAGGGCCTTGATGATATTGTAGTTAAGAAATTACAATTGCCAGAAGTGGCAGCCGATATGGAAGCTTGGAAAGAAATGGTAGCCAAGATTCTACATCCAAACAAGGAAATTACAGTTGCTTTGGTTGGTAAATACGTAGCCCTTCATGATGCGTATCTAAGTGTAGCGGAAGCCTTGACCCATGCAGGAATTGCTACAGATACGAAAGTAAACATCAAATGGGTAGATGCTGAAGAGTTGGAAGAAAATGATTGTGATGTAACGGATATTTACAAAGATGTTGATGGGATTGTAGTACCTGGTGGCTTTGGCTATCGTGGTGTGGAAGGTAAAATCCGTACCATCCAGTATGCCCGTGAAAATAAGGTGCCATATCTTGGCTTATGTCTTGGGATGCAGACAGCGGTTATGGAATTTGCTCGTCACGTAGCTGGCTTAGCTGAGGCTAACTCTACGGAATTTGATGAAGGGGTAGCCAATCCTGTTATTGACTTGATGCCAGATCAAGTGGATGTAGACCAGAAAGGTGGCACTATGCGTCTTGGCGTATATCCATGTAAAACTGTGGAAGGCACTAAAGTACGCGAAGCCTATGGTGAAGATTTAATTTACGAACGTCATCGTCATCGTTATGAATTTAACAATGCGTTCCGTCAATTATTGACAGAAAAAGGATTGGTGATTAGTGGGACATCTCCTGATAATCGTTTAGTAGAATGTGTGGAAGTGGCGGATCATCCTTGGTTTGTAGGGGTTCAATTCCACCCTGAATTAAAATCTCGTCCGACTAAAGCACATCCACTATTTAAAGGTTTTGTGGATGCTATTTTGAAACTCAAAGGTATGTAACAGTGCGTAAAACGGTACGCACGGCTCGATATCAACAAATTGCTGCTGATGTAGCTGGTAAAATTGTTTCTGGTGGCTATAAGGAAGGGGAGCGAATTTTTGCTCGCTCTGCCTTATCCGTTCATTATGGCGTATCCCCTGAAACGTCACGACGCGCGATTGCATTGCTAGCTGATTTAGGTATTGTAGAAGTGACTAAGGGGAGCGGTTGTACAGTGCTTTCTAAAGAGAAAGCAGAACAATTTCGGATGCAGTTTAATGATTTTGATTCGGTTGATTCGTTGCGCCAAGATTTGGCACGGCAAATTGAAGAACAAACAAAATCGATGCAGACCTTAAAGAACACAATCCAGAAATTAAGTGAATCAGTAGGGCATTACCAGTATAAAAATCCATTGCAACCCATGAAGATGGCGATTACTGAGGCGTGTCATTATATAGGGCAGTCAATAGGCTCCATCCAGTTGTGGCAGCATACGGGGGTAACCATTGTAGCAATTGAGTCACAGGATAAAACCATGATTATATCGCCAGGGCCGTATGCAACTTTTACAGCTGGGGAAGAGATATATTTTATTGGACCTGCTGATAGTTGGCCACGATTGGAACGCTTTTTATATGGTGCTAATGAAACAGACGAGTAGTAGGTAACTAGCTTTATCGTAGGCTATAGTTTTGTTTCACTTATAATTTAATATTTATTTTATACAACATAACGCAAAAGGGCGCTCAACACTAGTTGGGTGCCTTTTTTTGTATGCTAGTTTAGCATTTATAAGCGACAATTATGCGATTAGGTAATCTACAATATTCTATATTTATAAAAGTCGATATTTGACCTAAGTAACAACTTGATGATATAATTAAGTTGTTACTTTAGGGAGGTATTACATGATAGAAATAAAAAATGTAAAAAAACGATATGGTAAAAAAGAAGTATTACATGATATTACCTTATCCATTCCTGATGGTGAGATTGTTTCACTTATCGGTGGTAGTGGTTGTGGTAAATCAACATTACTTAAAATGATTAATCGCCTAATTCCTATTACAGGTGGCGATATTTTTGTGAATGGTGAAAACGTTCACGATATAGAACCAGTAGCGTTACGTCGCAAAATTGGTTACGTTATTCAACAGACTGGTTTATTCCCTCATATGACAATTCGTAGAAATTTAGAATTAGTCATGGATCTTCATAAGATGCCACAAGAAGGGCGTACAGAAAAGATTAAGGAAATGATGGATTTAGTTGATTTATCTCATGATTTGCTTGAGCGGTACCCCGTGGAGTTATCTGGTGGTCAACAGCAGCGTGTAGGCGTGGCTCGGGCCCTTATTGTGGATCCTGATGTTATTTTGATGGATGAACCATTCTCGGCGATTGACCCGATTACGCGTGTATCTTTGCAGGATGAATTACGTAGTTTGCAAGAAACGTTAAAGAAAACAATTGTCTTTGTTACTCATGATATGGATGAGGCTATTAAGATTTCTGACCGCATTTGTTTAATGCGTGAAGGTCACGTGGAACAATACGATACACCGGAACAAATTTTACGCAACCCCGCTACACCTTATGTAGAAAGTTTTATCGGTAAAAACCGGATTTGGAACTCGCCAGAATTTATTAAAGCAGAAGATATTATGATTGAAGCAACTAATATTGGCTATCCTAGTGATAGTTTATTGCGTTGTATGAAGAAAATTAAGGATATTCCGCAAGATTTCCTTATTATTGTAGATCGTGGTACTCGTCGTTTCAGAGGGCTTGTCAATGCCCGCATGATTCGTGAGCAAGATAGTTTGCAAGGGCCAGTAAGTGAAATTATGGCACAGCCGCAAACCGTAGCTCATATTGGGGATTCTTTGTTAGACGTAGTAGAGACAATTCAGACCCTACACCGTCCGTATATGCTTGTATTAGACGATTCCGAACGCCTTGCTGGCGTTATTACACAAAGTAGTTTAATTACTACCTTAGGGAGTCAGTATGTCGATGATGCGGAGGTAATATAATTGGGTATATTTAGTTATATGTTTGAAAATACAGATCAGATTATGCGTCTTTTATTAGAGCATATTCAGTTAACGGCTATTGCCGTAGGTTTAGCGATTATAGTGGGCTTGCCACTAGGCATTTTGATTAGTTATGTGAAACCCTTAAATAAGCCAATCATGGGGGCCACTAATTTAATTCAAGCTGTACCGAGTATGGCCTTATTGGGTTTCGCCATTCCTCTACTCGGGATTGGTACATTGCCATCGGTTATTGTCGTATTTTTATATTCGTTACTACCGATTGTTAAAAATACCTACATTGGGATTAGCCAGATTTCATCGGGAACGATTGAAGCGGCCCGTGGTATTGGTTTAACTCGTCAGCAGATTTTATGGAAAGTGCAGTTACCGTTGACATTGCCTATGTTAATGGCCGGGGTACGAATTTCAGCGGTTACCGCCGTTGGTCTTATGACAATTGCGGCCTTTATCGGTGCAGGTGGTCTTGGCTTCTTGGTATTTAGTGGTATTAGTTCGGTTAATAATGGCATGATTTTAGCTGGTGCTATTCCGGCGTGTATCTTGGCCCTTGCGATTGATTGGATATTATCACAAGTAGAGTCCTTAGTAACACCCGTTAGTTTGCAACCTGAGTTGTTGAAAACACGGGCAACGCTTACAGCTAGACGACGTCGCCAAAAATGGAGCGTGGGCATTGTAGTCGTTCTATTGGCGGTTATGTTTGGTAATAATGTGTATAGTAGTTTTGTAAAAGATCCAAATACAATTCGCATTGGTAGTAAGCAATTTACTGAGCAGTTAGTTCTTGGTAATATGTTATCTGAAATGATTGAAAAAAATACAGATATTAAAGTAGAAAGTCATCTAGGCGCTGGTGGTACACAAGTATTATTTAGTGCCATGGAAAAAGGCGATTTAGATGCGTATATTGACTATACGGGTACAGCGTATGTAGACATTTTGAAACATGAGCCCGTGAGTGATGCTAATCAAGTGTATAACACGACTAAGCAAGAATTAGCAGACAAGTATAACATTGCATTATTAGCAGCCGCGCCTTTTAGTAATACGTATACATTAGCAGTAGATCCGAAGATTGCTACAGAGTATAACTTGCACACTATGAGCGAGTTAAGCCAAGTAGCAAGTTCGTTAAATGCAGGGACTACTCTTGAATTTTTGAATCGTCAAGATGGCTTACTAGGCGTACAGAAAGAGTATGGCTTTACCTTTAAAGATGCTAAAGGGATTGACGGAGCCACTCGTTATGTTGCGTTAAGCAGTGGTGATGTGCAGGTAGTCGATGCGTTCTCTACGGATGGTTTGTTGAAGAAATATAACTTAACAGTGCTAGAAGACGATAAAGGATTCTTCCCGCCATATTATGGCGTGCCATTGGTTCGTGAAGATACTTTAGAAGCCCATCCTGAGTTACAAGGTGTTATCGATCGTATGATGGCTACTTTGGATACAGATACAATGCGTGAGTTAAATTATCAAGTAGACGTAGAGCATAAGAGTCCTAAAGAAGTGGCTCATAACTTCTTAGTGGCGAAAGGCTTAGTAAAATAGAATAGTAAATTAATTATTATGAACTTAAGTAACGATTACTAGGGCTCATAGATAATAGAGTGCGTATTATTGTAATATATAGCACTATAAAGGCGGCATGATTGCAAAATTGTGTCGCCTTATTTCATAGATTGCATAAGAGAATTTCGAATTTAGATTGATTTTTTTCGTTGTGTAGTGTATGATAAATACATAATCGATAGAGATTATTTGTTGTTAATATCTATCAATTAATAATGATTGATAGTTTATCGTCGTATAGTAGCTAATAAGGAGTGACTCACACATGGCAATTATTGGTAAAGAACTTCCAGAATTTTCCTTACAGGGTTTTAGAAATCCAGATGTAGTAACCGTAACTAAAGCAGATGTAGTTGGTAAATGGAGCGTATTCGTATTTTATCCAGCTGACTTTACATTTGTTTGTCCTACAGAACTTGAAGATTTGCAATCTCATTATGCAGAATTACAGGATATGGGTGTAGAAGTATTCTCCGTATCTGTTGACTCTGAATTCGTACATAAAGCATGGGCTGACGCCTCTCCTAACATTGCTAAAATTCAGTACACTATGTTAGCAGACCAGAAGCATGAATTAGCTGATTTCTTTGAAACATTCTCTGAGGCTGAAGGGCGTGCATATCGTGGTTCTTTCGTAGTTAACCCAGAAGGTAAAGTAGAAACTGCTGAAATTCATAATATGGGCATTGGCCGTTCTGCTGACGAATTGGTTCGTAAAGTACAGGCGGCCCAGTTTGTAGCAAAACATGGTGATCAAGTTTGTCCAGCAAAATGGAAACCAGGTGCAGATACATTGAAACCAGGTTTGGATTTAGTAGGTAAGCTATAATATAAATAAGTCATGAGTGCGTCCCTCCCCCTTTGCACGATTGACTGTCATAGATTAGTTTAATCCCTTTTCCTCAAAAACCGGCGGTACGAGAGAGTCTCGACCGCTGGTTTTTTCTATCCTAATAGTAACGATTAGTGAAAAACCAATTAATATAGTATGATATTCAAAATATTGATAATAATGTTCATCATAAGCGAAAAAAGTAGCTTGTATAAGTATTTATAAGTTAACATTTTTATTCATGATTATTATCGAAAACTTGGTGGATTGAAATTATTAGATTTATTGGAGAATATAGTATATAATAGATAGCATAGAATAAAGGTTAAGGAATGAAAGGCTAGGGTTAAGTAAAAGGAGTATTGGGTATGGAAGTATCATACGAGAGATTGGCGAGTATTTTTAAGGCGTTAAGTGATGAGACTAGATTGCATATAATCGACATGTTGTCATGTAATGAATTATGTGCTTGTGACATTTTAGCAAGTTTTAATCTGTCTCAATCCACGTTGAGCTATCATATGAAAATTCTCATTGATGCCGGTGTTGTTAATTCACAGCGTAATGGTTTATGGACACGGTATTCAATTAATGAAACCACATTTGATGAGTTGGTAAAAATTTTGCCTGAATTGTATAAAACTAAAGATGAATGTATTTGTGCTCAGATTAAATACTGTCGCTTAGAAGACAAGCCAGAATAATAGGAGTCATTATGAGACGTTGGATTATGCATGTCGATATGGATGCTTTTTATGCATCGGTGGAACAACGTGATAATCCTGAGTATAGAGGCCGCCCGGTAATCGTTGGCGGCCTTTCTTCGCGTGGGGTCGTAGCAACCGCTTCCTATGAGGCCCGTAAATTAGGGGTTCACTCTGCCATGAGTATAGTTAAAGCTAAAGAGTTGTGTCCTGATGGGATTTATCTAAGGCCTCGTTTTGCTGTGTATCATGCAATTTCTGAACAAGTCCATGAAATTATGCACCGTTATACACCTTATATTGAACCTTTGTCTTTAGATGAGGCCTTTTTAGATGTAACAGGTCTTCATGGCCAATTTACGGGTCCGTATGCGTTAGGTAAAGCGATTAAAGACGATATATGGAAGGCTACCGGTCTCATAGCTTCGGTAGGGGTGGCACCTAATAAATACTTAGCAAAACTAGCTTCTGATATTAAAAAGCCCAATGGTCTTGTGGTGATACCCTATGGGCAGGAAGCTCAGTTTGTAGCACCTTTACCAGTGAAACGACTGTGGGGTGTGGGACGCCATATGGAGAAACGTTTACAGGCTGCTGGCTTTTATACAATTGGTCAATTGGCAGCATTACCTCATGAAGGGGCCTTAAAATCGATTGTTGGGAATCAAGCTAAACGCTTATACGATATGGCCCGTGGTATCGATGAACGACCGGTTGAATATGAGCGACAAATTCATTCGATTGGTAATGAATTGACTTATGAGCATGATTTGGAGGATTCAGAAGTAATTGACCGTGAATGGTATTATTTTGCTCATAAAGTGGCTAAACGGCTACGTCAACATAATTTAAAGGGCAGAACTATTGCTATTAAGGTTCGTTTTAATGATTTTGAAACGATTAGTCGGCAGAAACGGATTGAGATTGCAACAGATAGTGAAGAAACACTATACCGTGTAGGTATGATGTTGTATAATAAACTCAATATTAATAAACCAATCCGCTTATTAGGGCTAACTGTCAGCGATTTTGCTGAAACATGGGGGCAGACATCTCTATTTGAGGAAGAGACGTCTCAGGAAGACCTAGCAAAGGCAGTAGATGGCCTAGAAGCAAAATTTGGTGAAGGTATTGTTATGAAGGGGGCGCTTTGGGAACGAGCGAACCAGCAAAAGAGAGAGGAAGAGAATCACAATGAAACAATTTAAACTAAAGTATGGTCGTGGCTATGTAGAATTTGATCTACCAACGCAGGAAGTATTGAATGTAGTAGAGGGAGCTGAATATCCGGCGATTGAGGATATGGGTACGGCACTAGTAGAGTCTTTGAACAATCCTACAGGAACAGCGCCTTTAAATGAAATCGTTCAGCCTAATGAATCTGTATGCATCGTTGTATCGGATATTACGCGTGCTTGGATTGGTTATCATACGTTCTTACCAACCTTGTTAAATTACTTAAATGAAGCGGGTGTACCGGATGAAAAAATCTTTTTATTGATTGCTTATGGTGCTCATCGTTTACAAACGGAAGCAGAATCGCGTGCTGAGTTTGGTGATGAAGTGGTAGATCGCGTACGTATTGAACATAGTAGTGGCATTAATTCAGAGAGTAAATTCCGCCACTTAGGTGAAACGACTCATGGCGTGCCGATCGAAGTCAATGAATTGGCACTCGATGCGGATCGTTTGATTTTAACGGGTGGCATTGTATATCACTTGATGGCTGGTTTTGGTGGCGGGCGTAAAGCCATTTTACCAGGGATTTCTTCCTATCAAACGATTCAGAAGAATCATTGCTTATGTTTATTGGATAATGTGGGTGATGGTACAAACCCTGATATTGTGAGTGGTAATATTTCTCATAATATTATGCATGACGATCAAATGGAACATGGCCGTGCCGTTGAAGCAGATTTCTTAATTAATAGTGTAGCGAATACAGAAGGAAAAGTCGCTAAGTTTGTTTGTGGTCATTGGGAAGATGCTTGGTTAGAAGGTACGAAGCTAGTTGAAAAAATTTATGGTGTTGAAATCAGTGCTTTAGCTGATTGTGTTATTGCTACGGCTGGAGGTTATCCAAAAGATATTAACTTGTATCAAGGGGTTAAGACACAGGTTAATGCTGTAGGTGCTTGTAAACCGGGTGGCGTTGTTATTATGCTTATGGAATTAGATGACATTGCTGAACCAGCGGAATTTATTGATTGGTTTGAAACACGTGACCTTCGTGAACGTGAAATCAAACTTCGTAATGGTTTTACTGTGCCTGGGTTTATTTCTTTACATTTAGGAGAAGATTTCCAAAAATATCACCATATTTTAGTAACAAAACCTGAAAATAAACCAACATGTGATCGCGTAGGGATTGATGTAGTCACATCCATTGATGAGGCTCTAACACATGCGGCTAAGCTTTTAGGCCGTGAAGATTACACTGTTAACATAATGCCGTTAGCAAGTAATACGGTACCTATGTTGAAAAAATAGAATTATAAATGGTAGTCGTTGTAAGCATGAGTAACACGAGGTAGCACGATTTTCTTGTAGAAGATAGGAGCTGGGAATATGCATAATCGTCATGGCATTATTGGCAAGTCTGTTATTGATTCGGTTCGTCGTTCATTACAACATAAATATGCAGAGGATCGTCACATTCAGCAGATGATTGAAGAGCTGGATGCAGCTGATGATTTAACATATGAGGAATTACATATTACAAAGCAAGCCTACGAAGAAGTAAAGTCGCGCTTGTTTTATACAGCCTTATTAGATAGTTTATGGCAGGAAATTGGTGAAACACAAGATTTGTTAGCACAACTTCATGTATATGACTCGTTGGAAGAAGAGTTTCAGAGTCAAGGTGAAGAGTTGACGAATGAAGAATTGGCTATTGATCAAGTTGATTTGGCAGATGTCGATGTGTCGGAACGTCCTTTAGCGGTACGGCAAACGAGTGCTATTGCGGAACGCCAACGTGGTACTGTAACAGCTAGGCAAGAGGGTGCTGTAGTGGCCCGCCCTGATGGTGAGGTAGTGAGTCGTACAGAGGGGCCATTGGTTAATGCTGTTGACTCCATAGCCAATGAAACGAAGCCTAACTTAACTAATTCTAAGTCGGCTACTTCGGGAGTTACTGCAACAGGACAGACTCGGGATACAGAAGTTCCTTGGGCTCCTTTAACGCAAGGAACTTCTGAAACGAATGTTTTGGCCGAAGAAAATTCAGCGGTAGCTATGAATGCGGTGTTGAATACAAAGGCGGCTATTGCCAGTTCAGCAGCTGATTCTGAAACGACTGTGCCAGCAGCGAT
Organism: Veillonella criceti; assembly: GCF_900460315.1. Taxonomy (NCBI): domain Bacteria; kingdom Bacillati; phylum Bacillota; class Negativicutes; order Veillonellales; family Veillonellaceae; genus Veillonella; species Veillonella criceti. The sequence goes on from NZ_UHIO01000001.1 coordinate 1,679,708, forward strand.
TAAAGGAGAAACAGCACTTAAAGGGGAAACTGTACCTAAAGGGGAAGCTCAAGCTGTAGAACGAGAGGATGATAGGGACGCTGATGAATTTCCAACAGGTGAAATCTTTTTACAAGATATTTTCAATATGTTAAGCAAGGGTCTGACTAAAGGCGATGAAAGTCAACTTACCGTAGAAGATCTTATGCAGCATACCGAATGGAAAGAATTCAAAAAATTAGCAAAACAAGCTAAAAAATCGATTAAAAAAGCACAAAAAACGGCTAAAAAAGAAGCTAAGAAATTAGCAAAAGAGGCTAAAAAAGAAAGTAAAAAGGCATTAAAAAAGGCAAAACATACTAAGCAGGATGTAGAGTCTTTGAGTGAAGAATGGTATCAAGATTTTGAAACTGCCAGTGGCACGTTGACGAAAGAAGCGCAACAGAAAAAGGAAAAAATAAAAAACAAAGCTTGTGATAACTTAGACGCGACAAAGGAAAAGGCTGCTGATATATTAGCTAAAGCTGATGAAAAAAAGAGTGACGTTGTGGCTAAAGCTAATGAAACTGCCAGTCAAGTTATGGAACAAGCTAAATCAACCGTGCAAACCGTATCAGAAAAAGCCAGTGATGTGAAGGATACGATGCAAGATTTGGGCCGTTCAGCAGTGCTTCAAGTATTAGATATTGTAGAGTCAGCGATTCAAAAAAAGCCAAAAAAGTAGCTAACCTTGGTGGATCTAATAAACATCACACTGAATCGACCAAGGGAGATTCTTTAGATGCCCCGTTGACTGATAAAAACGGTCGTTGTCAGGTGTGCGGTAATCATTGTAGACCTATTAGAAAAAATTGTAAAAAACGGCAACGCGCATTGGAAAAACGGGGATATACAGATTGAAGTGTTATTATTTATTGTAATAATATATAAAAATCTAAATTATAGTTGCGAAAAATGCAAATAAAGAATTAAAAAAATATTAATTCAGTTATAAAAATTTTTGAACTTTACAGTTTTAATAAAATGTTATAACACCTATAGAAAATATAGATAAAACAATGAATTCTTTTGAATTTTAAAGAATTGAAATTATTTATCAATATTTTTCTATAGGTGTTTTTTATTTTGAGAGTTAGAAATGTGTAATTTCGAATAACGAATGGCTCTTTGTCAAATTTTGGGGCGCTAAAGAGATTATGCACTCTTGGAAAGGACATGCGACACAGTTGTTGCGTGTCCTTTTTTAGCATTAATGAATAAAATCCGGTTACGAAATCGTTCAAAGTTTTGTAAACCAAACGAACACCGCTTTAGTACTTTTATTTTGTTGTTACAACCTTCTGTAAAGCCATTGGAATAGGGTAATGTTAAGGCATTAATAATTTCGGTTCTCCAAAATGTAAATGTTTTTAAGAGTGATTGAAACTCAGGTAATTCAGAAGCCTCAACTAAGGATAGCCATTGATCAATGGCCCATTGAATATTTTCTTTATCTTTGAATTTTAAAACATGAGAAAAGGATTGTTTTAGTGTATAGGCACGATGTAATCGGGGCGAATAATGAAACATATCCATAAGCTTAGTGAACTCTTTGTCTGTTAATGATTCAAAGCGTTTAGTTAATACTCGTTTATTGGCTTTAAAGGTACGACTTACATTGCATAATAGATTTTGCTCTACTTTGCGTACCCGTTCTAAGGCAAAGGTAACTAGCCGTATTAAGTGAAATCTATCAACTACAATTTCAGCTTGAGGGAACCAAGTTTTCATAACCGAACGAAATTGAAGTGACATATCCATTGTGATGTATTTTACATTATTTCGTATATATCTAGGGAATTGAGCAAAGTATTTCGCTAGTTCCGTAGTATCTCGTTTAGGCAGAATATCTAGTATTTTATGCGTTTCTGGATCAGTAAGAATGACTTGGTATTTTTGACCAGCTGCATTGCCTTTGAATTCATCAATAGATAGTACAGGTGGTAGTGTTGAGGGGCGACTATAGTTAATTTCGTTAAAGACTCTTAGTACTTGGTTTACGCTTACATGGCAATGCTTAGCCACAGCTTTGTAAGATGTTACTTCAGAGAGTTGTTGACATATTACTTCACGAAGTCTTGGGGTTGTTCTAAGATAGCGAGAAGAAAACTCTGTTTTTTCATTGAAAGTGCGTCCGCACGTGCATATATAACGACGTTGACGATATAAGAGAAGAATGGTTTTTTCATTGGTTGTAGTATGCTGAATTTTTCGGTTAGTATAGCCTTTTATTCGTGTAGTTTGTGAATGGCAATTAGGGCATCTATGAGGACGTACAGGACTTTCTACGTAAAGTAAGTATTCTGAGCTAGTTTCACGCATATTTTTTATATATTCTGCTTTGATTCCGAGTAAATTTCCTATATAATTAAGTGTAGACATATTGAGTAAACATCCTTTCATAATGGTTTCGTCGCTTTTATTGTAACGGATTTTATTCAATATGTCTTTTTTTATATAAAAAAGTAGGCGCCAAGAGGACACGCAGTTTGCGTTTCTCTTTAGCGCCCCAAAATAAATTATAGAACCTAACGAATTGTTAATTATTGATGAAAAAATAACACAAAATTAACATTATATTTCAAAAATGATATACGTCGTGATATAGATTCTTGATAATTTATTAAGTATAATAAAATGGATTTTTATTAAAATAAGATGAAAGGAGAAGTTATTAAAGTTAATATATATTTATATGGCCTAATAAATTATTAAGTTTATTTTAAGAGTAAAAAATAAATATATATGATGTATTAGGTTATTATATTAGTTATTTTAAAATCTATGTAAAGGGTAAATGTTGTAGTTGTATAAGTTTTAGTAAGGAGACTGTTATGAAACAAAAGCGGGCGTTAAGTGTGTTAGTATTAGCTGCTATTTCAGTATCGGCAGGTGTTGTACAAGGGGCTGAAACAGGGGCTAAATTTATAGGAATAGGTCCAACGAATCCAGAAGTGACTACAGGGAGTAATATTGATGGAAGCGGGGCAACAGGAGCTAATGCGTTGGCCATTGGAGTAGCTGCACAGGCTAAAGCAATTAATGGCACGGCTATTGGAGTAAACGCACAGGCTGATACAACGAATGCTACGGCTATTGGTAACGGGGCTAAGGTAAATAATGAGGGAGGCAGTGCTATTGGCGGGATTGCTATTGGTACGAATGCTCACTCTCATAATATGAGTAATGGGAATCATGAGAGTATTATTACATTTGGACGTGATAGGACAGCCCTTACTGGTGGGATTGCTATTGGCCAAGATACACATGCGCGGATTGGTAATGTAGAGCTAGGCAATCGAGATTATCGTGGCCAGATTGGTGATTTTGATTTTTCAGCAACGGATGGAAAAATTGGTGGTACCGCAATTGCTAATAGTGGTAAATTAAAGAATTCTGATGTAACGACTGGTGTAGGCTCTACCACCGTTGGTGACAATTCATTTAATATGGGGAATTTTTCGAGTATTAATGGTTCTTATAATGTAATATCAAAAGCGTATGATAAACCAACGGCATCTTGGGTAGGAAATCAGCTAACCCGTGGTATGAATGCTCTTCATAATGCAGGGGCCGCCATTCAAGGCTTTGGGTCTAGTATTAGTGGCTCTTTAAATAGTATTGAAGGCAATGAACCATTAAATGCCAATATATCTTCTTTGCTTGGCGTTGCTAGTGATCCTGTAAATGGTCTTATGTATTCGGGAACAGCTTCTAATATTGTAGGTACAGCCAACCGCATTAGTAAAAGTAATGGGGCTTTAATTTTTGGCACGGGCAACGAAATTACTAATTCGTATATTACACCAAATAGTCCAATTATTATGGACTCTTTGTCTACGAACGTTCCCTTTTTGGGTACGTTATCATTAAAACCAACGGTTGCCAGTAATTCAATTAAAGAATTAGCTGACACACTTCGTAAGTATTCACAAGACAATCGGATGGGCTCAGTCGGGATTATGGGTGGTGCTAATAAAGCTGATTATGCCTTATTTTCTACTATTTCCGGGGTAGGGAATACATTGACTGGTGCTGGCGCGACTAACAATGTTAATTTAAATTCAGGAAATACTAAATTAGCTAATGTTATTGATGGAAATACATTTGCTACTTTTAATGCAATAACTGGTTATGAGAATACGGGTAAAGTTGTCTCTCATAGTTATATTAATGGTTCTTACAATAACCTTGAAAATGCAACAGAAAATATTGTTATAGGTAATAACCAAACACTTAAAGGGACAGAAGGCTCAAAAGCTAAGGGGAATATTATATTAGGTTTTAGAGATAAGAAAGATGAGACAGCCTTGAAAAATACACTGTTGAATGCAGTGGCTATAGGCAATGATAGTTCTATTGCTGGAGATAATGCTATTGCCATTGGCTATAAGGCAAGTAGTGGTGTAGAGAATGGGGTAGCTTTAGGTTCACAAGCTGTAGCAGGAACTGGTGCGGGTATATCTGGCTATGATCCAGTTAAAAATCAAGCATCTACTGAAACAGATAAAATTTGGAAGTCCACTTTAGGGGCTGTATCTGTAGGGAATGATGCTAATACGCGTCAAATCACTAATTTAGCAGCTGGTATGGCTCCAACTGACGCAGTTAATGTGGCCCAATTACAAGCTGTTAGTGGCATGATTGTGAAGCCTACTATTTCTATTCTTAGTAAAGGTAGAAAAAGTGATACTACCTATGTAGGTGGAAGTGCAGTTGTGACAAATCACGATGTCAATGGGATGATATTTGACTTTGGCGATGGTTTATATGCGGAAAAGCAGAAAAATACTGATGGCAAAGATGTTATTTTAGTAGGTGTTGATAAAAACGTTATTAAGCCAGGTGTTGATGGAGCTCCTGGCACTCCTGGTATTCCAGGCAAAGATGGAACTGTAGTAGAAGTATCAAAAAATGAAGAAACTGGAGAAACTACTATTACCACTAATCCGGATACGGCTGAGAAAAATTCTGTCGTTGTAAAAGATGGAAAAAATGGAAAAGACGGCATAGATGGCAAAGATGGTGTATTTGACTTCTCCATCATAGCAGATAAAACAGTAACACCAATCACTGTGGCAAAAGATAGTCCTCTAGTTGAAGTGCATGGGGATAGTAACATTCAGACAATCGCTAATGGTAATACGTTAACCGTTAGTCTTAATAAGGACATAACAGTTAATTCAGTGACAACAAAGACAATACAGGCAGAATCTTACAAAGTAGGAGATGCCACGTATATTAATGAACAAGGTCTTAATGCTAATAATAAGGTAATTAAGAATGTAGCGGCTGGAGAAGATATGACTGATGCGGCGAATGTAGGACAGTTACGTGAATTAAATAATACAGTGAGCCAGTCTATTCACAAACTGCAAAAAGATAGCAACCGTGCTGATGCGATGGGGGCGGCGTTAGCAGCTCTTAGTCCACTTCAGTATGACCCACTAGAGCCGACACAAATTATGGCAGGTTATGGCTATTATGGTGGTGAAAATGCGTTTGCGTTAGGTCTTGCTCATTATAAGCATGAATCCTTGTTATTCCGTGCAGGGGTAGCTATGAATGGTGGCAATAGTAAGTTAATGGCTAATGCAGGGGTAACTTGGAAGTTTGGGGATAGCAAAAAGGAACGAGCGCTTGTAGAAGAATATCGCCAAGGCCCAATTTCTTCTAGTTATGTATTACAAGATAAATTGGCAATCTTAGAAGCTGAAAATATTCAGATAAAAGCAATGCATGAAAAATTAGTAGCTGATTATTCACAATTAGAAAAAGATAATGCGGAAATGAAAGCTAAAATTGACGTGTTAATGCAACGTATGGGGCTATAATTGCCAGTGAATTTTAGTAATACTGACATTGGATTTTAATGCACTAAGAGGAGTTTGTAGATGGGAAAGTTGCAAAAAAAGCAAAATCATTTGAATAAATTAATGGTAGCTAGTTTGGTATGTGGCGTATTTGGCGCATACTTTGGCTCTACTGTATGGGGTGCTACTATTACCTATGATGAGACTAAAAAGAATATCATTTTAGGCAATCAAATTTCTGATGCTGGTGGGGAAGGCAATACTTCGGTATCTGGAGCATATAATTTTATTCATGGCAATGGCAGAGCTGATAGTAGTAATAATTATGCTGGTCGGATAAGTGGTGATTTCAATACTATAATAGGAAGTCAAGTAGGCCGAGATAGAAGTGGGAATTATAATGTGAGTATAGGTGACTATGTGCATGAAGTTGCTAGTGGTGACTATAAATTTGCTATGGGCTATAAAGCAGGCATGACATCTAAAGGCAATTATAATTTTGCCTTTGGTTCAGAAGCTGGTCACAATGTAAAGGGGAATAATAATATTGCCTTAATGGATGGTGCTGGTAGTGACCTACAAAGTGTTACAACCGTTGAAAATGGCGTAGAAAAAATTGAAGATAGTAATTATAACTTAGCTATAGGTTATCAAGCGGGCTCAGATTTAAAGGGCAGTTTTAACTATGCCTTTGGTTCACAAGCTGGTAAGGTAGTGAGGGGCAATGATAACGTAGCCTTTGGTGCGAAGGCAGGTCAAAATGTTGTGGGAACAACAAATTATGCTTTTGGCACAAGTGCCGGTCAAAATGTACAAGGTGATGGTAACTATGCTTTAGGTACTAATGCAGGTCAATATATCCAAAAATTTGTTAAGGCAACCGGTGAACTAGGGCAATCTGTAGGTAACAATAATATAGCTCTAGGAAAATTTTCAGGATCTAATATTGTAGGTAATTTCAATGTGGGCATTGGTGAAAACGCAGGACGTTATGTAGGTTATGAAGCTAGCAGTTATGATGTGTCTAATGTAGATAATTTCGGTGAGCCTCAAGTAAATGTGAAGGGGACTACTCTGGTTGATGGGGCAGAGCATAATATAGCATTAGGTTTTTCCTCAGGGAATTATGTAGCTGGTCAAGATAATTTCTCTGTAGGGGTTGCTGCTGGCAGTTATATTGAAGGTGACAGTAATGTGGCCTTAGGCAAACACAGTGGTCAATTTGTTACTGGCGGCGAAAATATGACTTTTGGTGCTCGCGCTGGCGTATTTGTAACGGGTGATGATAATGTAGCCATCGGTGTGGAGTCTGGTCGATATATTCAGGGCGATAAAAATATAAGCATTGGTAGTCGTGCAGGTATTAGTGACAATACAAATCATACTGCTTTGGCGAATAAATCTAACACCATATCTATTGGGAATAATTCTAACTCTGAAATTGCAACAGGTATCGCTATAGGTTCTGAGGCAAAATCTAAAAAAGTGGGTGCTAGTGCTTTGGGTGTAAAAGCTAAGGCTATTGAAGAGAATACATTAGCGCTTGGTGCTGAAGCGGAAGCAAATGTAGTAAATTCAGTAGCTTTGGGAAGTAAATCTAGTGTAGAGGCTAATAAAAATACTAACACAGCAGGTAATACAGAATATACAACAGCTACCGTAAATTCGTTAGAATTGACTTTTGCAGGGGGGAAAAGTAATGGCATTATCAGTGTAGGTACTGTGGGTAATGAACGACGTATTCAAAATGTAGCAGCTGGTCTTGTTTCAGCAACATCAACAGATGCGATTAATGGATCTCAGCTGTATAGCGTAATTAATTCAGTAACAACGCCTACTATATCCTTACGTTCTGCAGGTATAAATGTTAATAAGAATATAGCTTCTAGTTATACGGCAGGGACAAACATAGTAACTAGTAAACCCCTTCATGGTATGACTTTTGATTTTGGGGATGGGCTGTATGCGGAAGAAAAAGAAGGTAGTGATGGTAAGAAAGTTATTTTAGTAGGTGTTGATAAGAGTCTTATCAAACCTGGAGAACCTGGGATTCCAGGTAAAGATGGTGTTACCATTAAGAGTATTGAGTCAGATGGCAGCGGCAATACTACAGTAACATTTACTGATGACCAAAGCTTTGTTATTAAAGATGGAGCACCAGGTAAGAATGGCACAGATGGTAAAACAGGGCCTAAAGGTGATACCGGAGAGAGAGGTCCGCAAGGCCCAGACGGTAAACAAGGGGCTAAAGGTGATACCGGAGAGAGAGGTCCACAAGGCCCAGAAGGTAAAGATGGCATAGATGGTAAACCGGGTCTTCCAGGTAAAGATGGAACTATAGTGGAAGTATCTAGAAATGAAAACACTGGGGAAACTATAATTAAGACTATAGATCCTACTACCAAAAATAGTGAGTCAGTGATTATAAAAGACGGTAAGCAAGGTTTGCAAGGTGAACCAGGGCCTAAAGGAGATCCTGGAGAGACAGGTCCACAAGGTCCAGAAGGTAAAGATGGCACAGATGGTAAACCAGGTCTTCCAGGCACAGATGGCAAAGATGGTGTATTTGATTTCTCCATCATAGCAGATAAAACAGTAACACCAATAACTGTGGCAAAAGATAGTCCTCTAGTTGAAGTGCATGGGGATAGTAACATTCAGACAATCGCTAATGGTAATACGTTAACCGTTAGTCTTAATAAGGACATAACAGTTAATTCAGTGACAACAAAGACAATACAGGCAGAATCTTACAAAGTAGGAGATGCCACGTATATTAATGAACAAGGTCTTAATGCTAATAATAAGGTAATTAAGAATGTAGCGGCTGGAGAAGATATGACTGATGCGGCGAATGTAGGACAGTTACGTGAATTAAATAATACAGTGAGCCAGTCTATTCACAAACTGCAAAAAGATAGCAACCGTGCTGATGCGATGGGGGCGGCGTTAGCAGCTCTTAGTCCACTTCAGTATGACCCACTAGAGCCGACACAAATTATGGCAGGTTATGGCTATTATGGTGGTGAAAATGCGTTTGCGTTAGGTCTTGCTCATTATAAGCATGAATCCTTGTTATTCCGTGCAGGGGTAGCTATGAATGGTGGCAATAGTAAGTTAATGGCTAATGCAGGGGTAACTTGGAAGTTTGGGGATAGCAAAAAGGAACGAGCGCTTGTAGAAGAATATCGCCAAGGCCCAATTTCTTCTAGTTATGTATTACAAGATAAGGTCGATTATTTAGAAAATTTAGTAGAAAAACAGCAAGAGCAATTGATTTTACAAGAAGAGCGTTTGAAGTTACAGGAAGCGAAGCTAAACGAGTTAATGCAACAATTTGCGAAGTAGTAACAAAAAATAATAACAAAGGGGTTTATATAGGGGAATTAAGATAAAAAAGCTCCGACACTTTAAAATTAAGGTGTCGGAGTTTTATATATAAATTATTATAGTGAAGTTGTATTTGCAAGTTGTGAAATTTCCGTATGTGCTGATGTTTGTTCAATTACATGAGAGCGGAAATAATTCACCCATAAACGAATGGCGGGTACAATCATGGAGCGTTCATTCCAAATCATACCAAGAACCCAGTTGATGCGTGGCTCAATAGGAATTGATACGAGATGCTTACGATCAAGGCGTTCACAAATTGTTTGTGGTAGAATGGCCGTACCTAAGCCACTTTTTACAAGTTCTGTAATAAAATCCCAGTTATTACTTTGAGCTACAATTTGAGGCACTACACCGATTTCTTGAAAACGGCCTAAGATAATATCATACAAAGAAAAGGATGGATGGAAAAAGACCAATGGTTCTTTGCGAATTTCTTGTAAGGTAATGGACTCATAATTAGCAAATGGTGAGTCAGGTTGCATTACATAATATAATGGTTGATGATTAAAAATATAGGTTTGTGTATCAGGATTCGTAAAATCTGATACGGGCAAGGTAACAAAGCCTACTTGAAGCTGTCCATCTTGAACTAATTGAGCAATTTGTGGAGAGCCATGCTCGCTTACTTTAAGCGAAATTTGTGGGTAGGCGGCCATGAAGTCGCGAATAATTGGGGATAAGAATGAAGAACCAATCATCGGGGGAATACCGAGGCTTAATTCGCCTGACTCCATATCGTTTGTATGATGCATTTGATGTTCCAGTACTTCAAATTGACGTACTAAGGCTTCAATCTGTGGAAGCACCGCGCAGGCTTCGTTGGTGAGCTCTATGCGATGGCCACGACGACGGAATAATTGTTTGTTCCATTCCCCTTCTAAGAGGCGTACTGCCTTGCTGAGGGAAGGTTGACTGACATGTAAGGTTTGAGCCGCTTTGGTAAAACTTTTTTGACGAGCGACTTCTACAAAATATTTTAAATGGGTAATATCCATAATTTCCTCCTGCTATATATTTCTTTATTTATTATAACTAAAAAGAATATTGTCGTATAGGGAAAAAATATTATTTTTTTTATAAAAAATGAGATACAATAGGTCATGCCAAAGAGGATATCGAAAAATTCCTATTTGAGTAAACTTTTCGTTTCACATGCATTTGAAGAATGAATACTCATAGATAGATTATTCTGTAAAGAGTCAAAAAGTCGATTGGATGATGTGATAGATGTAGGGGAGGCAATGACGAATGAAACGTGTGGCGACTGTAGTAGGTCAGATTCTATTGCTCGCCTTGATTGGAGTATTAGGCGGGTACATTAAAGAATGGTTTAACTTGCCATTACCAGGTACATTGGTAGGTATGATTTTATTATTCTTGTTGCTTTGTTCAGGAATTATTAAATTGAACTGGGTAGAACAAGGCGCTGCTGTATTAATTGGTGAACTATTATTGTTCTTTATTCCATCCGCTATTGGGATTATCCAATACACACAACTTTTTGGAAGTACAGGTGCTATGTTGTTAGGTGTTATCGTAACGAGCATTATTACATTGTTAGTGTCTGTTACTGTTATTACCTTAAGTATTATGAAATTACGTAGAAAGGGGTACAGATTATGGTAAACTACACATTGTTTCAGATGATTAGTATTCATATCATCGAATCCTTAGTAGGTACTGTAGTGCTGTACTTCATTTTTAAAAAATTGTATGAACGTTCAGGGAAGAAGTTATTTCTTACCCCGTTATTGGCTGTTCCAGTAGTGATTGGTTTATTCTTAGTGACAATGAATATTCCCTATGATGTATATCAGGAGGGCAGTCAATACATTACAATGATGTTGCAGCCAGCGACGGTAGCCTTTGCCGTACCTTTATATAAATTCCGTAGTGTTGTAAAAGAATATTTTATCCCTTTACTTGTAGTCATTGGGATGGGCTGTTCGATTGCATTCCTTGGTTCTATGGGGTTAGCGGAGTTAATCGGCTTAAGCCCTGAATTAGTTCATAGTGTAGCACCACGATCTGTAACAACACCATTAGCATTAGCTGCATCGGATACGATGGGTGGGGACCCAACAATTACGGCGATTTTAGTTATTGCTACAGGTTTAATTGGTATGATTATGACAACGATGATGATTAAACGAGCTCATATTCATAACCGTTTATTAAAAGGCATGTTGTATGGTATATCAGCTCATGGCACGGGGACGGCTAAAGCGTATGAAGATGGGCCTAAAACGGGCGCTATTGCTTCGTTAGCTATGATTTTCATGGGTATTATGACTACCGTAATTGCACCAATTGTGACGGCTGTATCAGCCGTATTGTAAGGGATATAATAGATTAAGAGACTCATCTCGACTTTAAGTTTACTATGTGATTAGTCAATAGTTAGTCAGTAATTTGGCTAATCACTTATTTGAAAATTCGACGTTAGCTAATTTGCTAATTATATCTATCCTAAAAGAGGTAGTTCTTTGATTGGCGTAGGCCAGTCAGTTAACTATATACGTATTTACACAAACTTACACAAACTTACTTAAACGGGAACGCCATTGTTGCTTAGTAGCAGTTAATTTGATTAACTATGACTAGGAAACGATGGCGTTTCTGTTTATTTTACGATATACTAAGTGCAATAATACGCATTATTATAAATTGGTATGTTGGTTTACTATATAATTACTCAACTGTTTTGCGGTTAAACGTGGTATTAAGAATACGGCATGAATATAAAATAGTTTAGTAAAGTTTATGAATTAGGAGTCTATAAATATGGATGGTGCGAATGGTTTAATTTTAGGAATGTCTGTAGGCATGTTGCTACAATTTATTGTACTCGGTATTGGTGTTGGTGCGTTTGGTACACTCATTGGCGCTGGCGGAGGACTAGTTTTTGTACCTGTTTTTTTGTATACCTTTACAGACTGGTCGCCGGCTATGGTCGTGGGAACTTCGCTCACTATTGTTATGTTTAATGCTATGTCTGCATCGACAGCGTTTATTAAACAAAAGAAAATCCTCTATAGTGCAGCCCTTTGGTTTACCTTGGCTACGATTCCGGGCTCGTATTTAGGAGCGGTAGCTTCTGAAAGTTTTGACATTGCTATGTTGAAATTCTGGTTTGGTTTATTTTTATTATGTATGTCTACTTTTATTGGTTATAAGAATTGGACTAAAGGGCAACGTAAAGAAGAATCGTTACAGCTTCATGAATTAACGTATAGTAAAACAATTGGCTGTTTAATTAGTGTAGTTGTAGGTTTCATTTCAAGTGTATTTGGTATTGGTGGTGGTCTTATTCATGTGGCTGCTTTAGTATATTTACTAGGGTTTCCAACACATATAGCAACAGCTACGAGTCAGTTTATTTTATTTTTATCCACTATTAGTGGTGTGGCTACACATTTCTATTTGGGGCATATTCAATGGAATATTGCGATTGCCTGTGGTATTGGAGCTGTTATAGGGGCTCAATTAGGGGCCGCCATTGCGAAACGATTAAAGGCTACCAGTATATTGATGGTCTTTTCGCTGGGTGTAGGATTATTAGCGCTACAGTTGATTTGGTCTTCTGGTAAGTTATGGTGATAAAAAAGATATCCTCTCGTCAACCGGCGAACTTCGTTCAATGGTTGACGAGAGGATATCTTTTTTATTTGTGAGAAGGAGAAGCAAGAAAACGAAAGAGGTTTTGAGAATATGGTTTCATAAAGTTCATATATTAGCTATTTAAGTGTGCTAGTATAGATAATAGTCATATTGCATGAAAAATAGTGTTGTATGTGGTAATATGAGTATATAGGTACTCGGATTGGAGGTTCCCATGAATAGGATATTGTTAAGTGTTATGCTATTAACATTGGTTTCGGCAACGGCAGCTGCTGAACTACAAACGGCAGTGATTCGTCATCCAGATGGAAGTGCGACCATTACTCAGTGGGATCCAACTGATGGCTATTCGTATTCGGAAGATGTGCCTGCCTCTAAGCCTATTATTATTCCTATGAAAAAGATTATTATGACGCCTGCGGAGGCGAATGAACTACGAGATGCTAGTGTAAATGAAGCGGTACAAGCTTGGCAGGATAAAAATGTTAGTATTGATACTGAAAAGAAAGAAGAGAATTCTGAGTCATCAAAACAAAAAAATTCAGATGATGTGGATGGATTCTTCAGTTGGTTTTAGTTATTAGTATTCAGTTTTAAATACTTGTTGTTTTTAGGGTATTTGTAATAATAGTTTTTAATTATTTTATATAGTGATTTAGTGCTATTTTGTAATTTATTTGTGCGAATATGTAGCATATTGTGAAACTTAGAACCTTTCGCACTAGAATTTGTTTAAATTAATTTGCTAGATTTATATATACTAGTAAATTAATTGTCTGAGCTTATGAAAAAGCTCAGTTTGCTGGATATAGTGGATCCTATCTACTATATGTAGCTGTCGCTCCTCATTCGGGGAGCGTGGATTGAAGTACCTATCTTTTCTTGCAATTGTAATCGTTTACAAGTCGCTCCTCATTCGGGGAGCGTGGATTGAAGTTCTTCGGGGTATAAACTCAATGCCAAAGTTGCTGTCGCTCCTCATTCGGGGAGCGTGGATTGAAGTATCAATATAATAATAAGATTGGAGCATATTAACTGTCGCTCCTCATTCGGGGAGCGTGGATTGAAGTATTATTCCATCCGAGTAGATACGCTAAAATTGGCGTCGCTCCTCATTCGGGGAGCGTGGATTGAAGTATCAATATAATAATAAGATTGGAGCATATTAACTGTCGCTCCTCATTCGGGGAGCGTGGATTGAAGTATTTCTTTCGATACTCCACTTTTTGGCATAGTAAGTCGCTCCTCATTCGGGGAGCGTGGATTGAAGTAATTATATCCATAGTTTTTCCGTTAAATCTATAGGTCGCTCCTCATTCGGGGAGCGTGGATTGAAGTTTTTCGATACAGATACAAATCCATATCTTCTAGGCGTCGCTCCTCATTCGGGGAGCGTGGATTGAAGTAATTACTTCTTTCATTCTTTTTAAATCTACATAAGTCGCTCCTCATTCGGGGAGCGTGGATTGAAGTTTGATAGTTTGCAATAAATCTTTTACATCTCGGAGTCGCTCCTCATTCGGGGAGCGTGGATTGAAGTTTCTTCCATGGTTACATCAACTTCGATGTTATCGGTCGCTCCTCATTCGGGGAGCGTGGATTGAAGTTTTTCAGCCATAAAATTACCTATAAATTATTAAAGTCGCTCCTCATTCGGGGAGCGTGGATTGAAGTTGCTAATCCACCCCATGACCCACTCGACGCTAAATGTCGCTCCTCATTCGGGGAGCGTGGATTGAAGTTTCTTAATGTGCGTGAAATCATATACCATTCCATGTCGCTCCTCATTCGGGGAGCGTGGATTGAAGTCTTTTTAATTTATTAAAAAACTCTACATTCATATGTCGCTCCTCATTCGGGGAGCGTGGATTGAAGTATTCTATATCACATATGTTCTAGCAAATGAGCCAAGTCGCTCCTCATTCGGGGAGCGTGGATTGAAGTATTTCTTTCGATACTCCACTTTTTGGCATAGTAGTCGCTCCTCATTCGGGGAGCGTGGATTGAAGTAATTATATCCATAGTTTTTCCGTTAAATCTATAGGTCGCTCCTCATTCGGGGAGCGTGGATTGAAGTTTTTTCTAAAGTTTGCCCATAGAAAACGCTTACTGGTCGCTCCTCATTCGGGGAGCGTGGATTGAAGTACTTAAACACTTTAACCAAATCAGCTCTATACTTGTCGCTCCTCATTCGGGGAGCGTGGATTGAAGTATTTTTTTGTACCCCCTGAAAGGACTGATTTTATGTCGCTCCTCATTCGGGGAGCGTGGATTGAAGTTCCCTCATGACAAAAAAGCACAAAACTCAATAAGGTCGCTCCTCATTCGGGGAGCGTGGATTGAAGTTCCACGATAATCACTGTCAATAACACCAATACTATGTCGCTCCTCATTCGGGGAGCGTGGATTGAAGTTTTTTGCCCTAAATACACCTTACCCAAAAAGATTGTCGCTCCTCATTCGGGGAGCGTGGATTGAAGTTTTATCAATTCCGCTTCTTCACGAAGCAAATCAAGTCGCTCCTCATTCGGGGAGCGTGGATTGAAGTCGTTACAATAGGGGGTAACGCATGGATAAAGTAAGTCGCTCCTCATTCGGGGAGCGTGGATTGAAGTTATTACATCGTCGATGTCAATTTCTGCTTCAAAAGTCGCTCCTCATTCGGGGAGCGTGGATTGAAGTTGACCTTGCCAGGGGTATTTATTTTTTCGTATATGTCGCTCCTCATTCGGGGAGCGTGGATTGAAGTTATTTTTGATAGGTGGTGCAAAATGAATACAACGGTCGCTCCTCATTCGGGGAGCGTGGATTGAAGTATTTTCAAAACTTTGAACTATCCAAACATATTGCCGTCGCTCCTCATTCGGGGAGCGTGGATTGAAGTAAATTACGCTTTTCCTCTTGTTATGTCAACTCAAGTCGCTCCTCATTCGGGGAGCGTGGATTGAAGTTTTAAACGAACGTTTCAAATATATCTCATCAGTTGTCGCTCCTCATTCGGGGAGCGTGGATTGAAGTTTCCGTTGATGCGGTCAACTGCCGCATCAACGTCGTCGCTCCTCATTCGGGGAGCGTGGATTGAAGTATAACATCAATGTTATACAACTCGCGCCCGTCAACGTCGCTCCTCATTCGGGGAGCGTGGATTGAAGTATTTATGAGTGCAAATACGTATAATTGGTGGATTGTCGCTCCTCATTCGGGGAGCGTGGATTGAAGTTTACGTCACCGGTGTTCATGGGGTAACCGTGGACGTCGCTCCTCATTCGGGGAGCGTGGATTGAAGTATTTATGAGTGCAAATACGTATAATTGGTGGATTGTCGCTCCTCATTCGGGGAGCGTGGATTGAAGTAAAAGTTACTTCACCATCGTTTAAAAATTTTTCAAGTCGCTCCTCATTCGGGGAGCGTGGATTGAAGTTAATAAAGTCTTTCAACAGTTCTTTTTCTTCTTTGTCGCTCCTCATTCGGGGAGCGTGGATTGAAGTATCACCTCTTGGAGCGCGTCGTCGATGATGCCCTTGTCGCTCCTCATTCGGGGAGCGTGGATTGAAGTCACCTTGGCTCGTTAAGCGCCTCGCCCTATTGCAGTCGCTCCTCATTCGGGGAGCGTGGATTGAAGTTTGGCTATCTAAAATTGCCTTGCGATACACGTCCTGTCGCTCCTCATTCGGGGAGCGTGGATTGAAGTCATAATGGTAATATTTTTACTTGGCCAACGCCAGCGTCGCTCCTCATTCGGGGAGCGTGGATTGAAGTATCAAAGATAGTTAATAGCAAACCTTGCTCTGCGAGTCGCTCCTCATTCGGGGAGCGTGGATTGAAGTTTGGCTATCTAAAATTGCCTTGCGATACACGTCCTGTCGCTCCTCATTCGGGGAGCGTGGATTGAAGTCTGTGCCACCTATCGTAATATAATTTGACATACAGTCGCTCCTCATTCGGGGAGCGTGGATTGAAGTCACACGCTTAGCACCCGCTTCCATGATTTTACGAGTCGCTCCTCATTCGGGGAGCGTGGATTGAAGTTCCCTCATCACACTCCTCGTTAAATACCGGCACAGGTCGCTCCTCATTCGGGGAGCGTGGATTGAAGTTGCGCCTTGTACGCCAACAGCGATTTCATAGCTTGTCGCTCCTCATTCGGGGAGCGTGGATTGAAGTTATAAAATTAAAACCGTCAAAAACGCTTCTAGCATGTCGCTCCTCATTCGGGGAGCGTGGATTGAAGTCTCGAGCGGGTGTGCAAGGAGAACGGCCTATGCGTGTCGCTCCTCATTCGGGGAGCGTGGATTGAAGTAATTTTATAATTAGAAAAATATTTAAAAACTAAAGTCGCTCCTCATTCGGGGAGCGTGGATTGAAGTATTGATAATTGCAAATGTATAAAGCTGATGGATTGTCGCTCCTCATTCGGGGAGCGTGGATTGAAGTAATAATGCGCTCGGGCCTACCAATCAAGCCTGTTTGTCGCTCCTCATTCGGGGAGCGTGGATTGAAGTTTTTATTCCTAATTCTTTTGCCGATTTTGTTCTTGTCGCTCCTCATTCGGGGAGCGTGGATTGAAGTAATAATTGAGTTGCTTTTATGTAATTTTTACCTATGTCGCTCCTCATTCGGGGAGCGTGGATTGAAGTTCTCATACATTGATATTGTAGAGTTTTCTAAGTTGTCGCTCCTCATTCGGGGAGCGTGGATTGAAGTCAGTAAATCCAGTAATTTGTCGTCTGATAGGGTGCGTCGCTCCTCATTCGGGGAGCGTGGATTGAAGTTCGTATAAATCAGCTAATAACTCTAATAAAGTAGCGTCGCTCCTCATTCGGGGAGCGTGGATTGAAGTTATTTAATTATACCATACAATAAACTTAGACCTAGTCGTTCCTCATTCGGGGAGCGTGGATTGAAGTATGTGCTAAACATTGAGCGTAGCGGGCAGGTTAGGGTCGCTCCTCATTCGGGGAGCGTGGATTGAAGTTCTCTTTTGACCCTCAATTTTGGGGCAAAAAATAGGTCGCTCCTCATTCGGGGAGCGTGGATTGAAGTCGCGCTTTGGCGTAATCCCTTGTACGATTATCGCAGTCGCTCCTCATTCGGGGAGCGTGGATTGAAGTCCTGATGTACCAGCGATCATTGGGCTAAAGAAGCATCGCTCCTCTACTTGAAAAGTATATAGTTTTAGCCTTATATTTTTATGATATTTTGAAGGTAAAAGTATTGCCTGTTCTCTATCTTTACTTTTTTATCTTGGTTTGTTATATTTAAATTACTAGATGGGTGGAGCTGAGTATCCAGTGTTGAACCCCTATCACTAGAGGGCGGACGGCGATACTGCGACAGGCCGCCTCTTAATTCATTTCTAATACTATACTATTGCTGACGTATATAATTGCGTCAGCTTTTTTGTCGTATAACCCTCTAATCTCAGATTTTGTAATAGCGGTTAATAATAAAAATAGCAGAATATAAAATAGTTTCAGGTTATATAAAGAATATTTTCAAGTATATTGTTTATTAGCACAGTCCTTAAATTTTAAGTATAAAAAGAAACCACTGGAAGGACGCAATCTATGAAAAACATGGCACTCTTCATATTAAGGCAGCCAATGTGATTTTCTGTTGTCAGTGGTTTCTTTTTAAGGATACTACATATTCCTGTACAGAGTTAATGTTATTGTTATTTTCTGTTACATATCGTTTTCAAGCCATATAAAAATATCGGGTTATAGGACAAAATATCCTCAAGCTATCAGTTAGAATCAGTTTACCAATCTGATGAGCAAGAGGATATTTTTTGTTTATTTTTGTCCTATAGCCCTTATATTTGTCCTATAATTTTTATATTTAAAAGACTTCTTTTATACACTCTTGCCTTTATAGTTAAATCACTCCTTTCACACACTCATGCCTTTAGCGTAGTTTTCGTACAAGGTTGTATAGTAACCACCTTTGGCAAGGAGTTCTTGATGTGTGCCTTGTTCTACAATTTGACCTTGATTTATAACAAGGAGTAAATCAGCATCACGGATTGTTGAGAGGCGATGAGCGATGACAATTCCGGTACGGCCATGCAATAATTGTTGCATGGCTTTTTGTACTTCCACTTCTGTTCGTGTATCTACATTAGCGGTAGCTTCATCGAGAACGAGAATTCGTGGATTAGCTAAGAAAGCTCTTGCAATTGTTAATAATTGGCGTTGGCCTTGGGATAAATCGTCAGCCCCATTTTTAAGAATGGTATCATAGCCTTGTGGTAATGTGCGGATAAAATGATCGGCCATAGCGAGTTTAGCAACGGCGATAATGTCTTCTCGTGTCGCATCTGGTTTACCATAGGCAATATTATCAGCAATAGTGCCGGTAAAAATCCAAGTATCTTGAAGTACCATGCCTACTAGTTGGTGAAGGGTTTTACGACTAAGGTCACGAATATCAAGACCGTCAATGGTAATGGAGCCACTATTGATTTCATAGAAGCGCATGAGTAAATTAACAATGGTTGTTTTTCCAGCGCCTGTAGGGCCTACAATAGCCACTACATGACCGCCAGGAATTTTGAAATTTACCGCATCCATTAATAGTTTGTCAGGCGTATAGCCGAAACTTACATTGTTAAACTCAATAGTCCCATTATTTTCAAGATACATTGTGTGTCCCGTATCTTCTTCTGGTGTTTGATCAAGAATTTCGTAAATTCGCCCTAAGGCAGCTTGTGTTTCTTGAAACTTTGTTAATATGTAGGAACTACGGGAGATAGGATCAGATACTTGCGTTACATAGAGGAAAAAGGCTTGAATATCACCAAGTGAAATTTGACCTCGTAATACTAAAAGCCCGCCTTGGATGGCGACTAATACGTAGCCTATTTGATTAATAAAGTTGACCAGAGGCATAATAATTTGCCCCATAAAGCCAGAACGACGTTCGTGGATAAATAAATTGTGATTTAACTGATTTAGATTGTTTGAAGTGACAGTTTCTAAGTTAAAGGCTTGTACAATTTGTTTTCCTGAAATAAGCTCTTCAATGCCACTATTTACAGCACCGAGAGCTTCTTGGTTACGTAAATAGATGGTACGAGCTTTTTTAGAGGTAATGACTAAGCCAATGACACCCAGTATAATGACACCAAGAATGATACTTGCTAATAAAGGACTAATCCAAAGCATCATAGCAATAGCGCCGATAATGCCGATAAAAGATGAAATAAGGCCAGGAATGCCTTCGCGGAGCGTTTCACTAATAGAATCTAGGTCGCTTGTAATACGGCTGAGCAAATCACCACGATTATGTGTATTGAAGTACGACATGGGGAGTCGATATAGATACTGACTTACGCGATTACGTAAATCTAATACCATATTTTCAGCCACACCAGCAATAATGTATTCACTAATATAGGTAAATATGGCATGACCTGTGTATAGGATAATTAGCATGAGTATCGTATCTGTTGTATTATCAATAATGCGTGCAATATCCTGATTATTGCGGAGTCCTTGCACGATAGCATCGACAATTTGGCCCAGTAGGCGAGGGGCCATAATTTCAAAACAAGCGGCTAGAATAAGAGCAAAGAAAATGCCAACTAACCAGCCCCATTGTGATTTTGATTCATAAAGAAAACGTTTGAATACTTTCATTGAGACACCTCCTGAGAGGCTACAATTTGTTGGTAAATGGAACAATGAGTGCTTAATTCATCATGAGTGCCAAACCCAACAGCTTGTCCTTGATTAATAATAAGGATTTTGTCAGCTTTACGTGCAGCGCTTACTTTTTGTTCAATTGAAATGAATGCTCGGTGTGGGGCGTTGGCGATTTCATGAGTAACAGCTTGGCGCACCTGTTGTTCTGTAATACCATCTAGCGCAGAGAAACTATCGTCAAAAATGAGCAGTTTAGGTTCTCTAATTAATGCTCTTGCCATAGCTAGTCGTTGTCGTTGGCCACCAGACAGATTAGTACCACCTTGTGATAATTGATGTTGATAGCCATCTTTGAAACGGCTAATAAATTCATGAGCACCGGCTAATTGAGCGGCTTGTTTCATAGCGTCTAGCGAAGGCGTTGAATCTATGCTAGGCTGAGATGAATAAGAACCTTGTACGCCATAGGCCAAATTCATAGCGATAGATCCGGTAAATAAATAGGCTTTTTGGGGAACATAGCCTATTTGAGCACGTACTTGTTCGATAGGTTGTTGAAAAATGGATTGTCCTTGAAACAGAATATCGCCCGATTCAATAGGATATAAGCCAAGGATGAGTTTGGCAATCGTACTTTTACCAGATCCAATGTCGCCCATAATAGCTAGCGTTTCACCAGCCTGTAAAGTGAAGGAAATATTGTATAAGGCTGGTTCTTCGGCATTATCGTAACGAAATGTAACATTATGGAATTCTAAGATTGGTGTAGTGGTAGTTGTATGAGGGGACGTGGTTTCGTTTGCTCCTTTGGTATAGGCTGTAATAGGATGAGTGAATAATTCTTGTACTCGATGGTAACAAATGATGGCTTCAGGCACATCTAATAATACAAAAACGGCCATGAGTAGGTTGAGCAGAATGAGCGTAGCATATTCAATGATAGCCATAATGTCACCAATTTGAATGTGTCCTGCGCTGATTTGATAGCCCCCGAGCCAAAGAATAACAACAGTGCTCATATTAAAAATAATTAGAATACTGGGCAAGCCGATAGCATATGTGCGTGAAAGGCGAGTCGCAGAGCGCGCAATGTGGCTAAATGCAGACGTTTCACGGGCTTGTTCGTCGTTACTGCGATTAAAGGCTCGAATGACGGCCATGCCAATCATATGATCGCGGATTAAATCGGTAATATAGTCTAATTGTTTCTGTACTGATTGGACAATGGGGAGGGCCTTTTTTTGTAAAATAGCCATAATAGCGACCATGATAATCATGAGCGACAGAATGACGAGCCCCATTTCAAAACTTTTGTAAAAGGTTAGGCCAAGACCTACCAGAATCATGAGTGGCATGGGGAGAATCAAATTAATTCCTTCTGAAAGGACGGATTGAATTTTCTCTACATCGCGGGTAGCGCGCATAAGAAGTGTACCGGTGCCGTATTTTGAAAAGTCAGTGAGCGAGAAGTCTTGCAAGGCTTGCACTAATTGTTGTCGTAGCTGCAAGCTAACACGAGCTGCAATGTGAGAACTCATGTAGACGGCACTTACGGCTGCTATAACCGTTAATAAGGAGGCACTTAGCATAGCTAGGCTCAGTGAACTAATCGCATCTAAATCTCCTTGAAGTACCCCTTGGTTGATAATGTCGGCGGTTAAGGTAGGGACTATGAGGGCGCTCACTACATGTATAAGTGATAACAGACAGGCTGTAAAAAAAGCCCATTTTACTGGGCTTATATATGTATTAATGAATTTCATATGTAAATTGTTCCTTTCCCATGTATTACTATTGGCATTATAGCATATAAATAGAAAAGTTTAAATGAATCGATGAATATAATGGCTCCTATGGTTGAGGTTTAGTGATACCTAGTATGAGGCTCTCTGGTGATATCGAATATAGAGCTCTTACTTTTTTACCATATGGACGGTGTAACCATTGGTGTGGATATTGCTATTTGAACTATCTTCATTGTTCAGTTCTGTTAAATAGGAATCGGCCGTTACATTCCAAATGGAATTTTTGCTGAGGGTGAGGCTTGCCTTTTTCGCTGTATTATTAGGGTTAATTGCTCCCGTCAATGTAGAACCCTGATTTAGCTTAATCGTTACAGAGCTGATACTATCAGCTTTAATATGACCGTTGAGAGTTTGTTTATTAGCTAAAAGTTTAACTTGGCCACCATTTTTTCCATTGCGTCCCCATTCACTAGCTTTGGCCTCTAAAATAGTGGTGCTATGTGGCGCTTGTAACTCTACTTGTTGGAGCTTAATTTCTCCTTTTGTGTTGGCTACGGTGAAAAAGGGTGTTCGTCCAGTGTTTCTAAGCTGGCTATTTTGTATGGTGAGCTGTGTTGTGCCCTCATCGGCGGTATTAAGGTCACTAAAGTATAAGGTGAAACCATCGGTACCTGAGAGATTAGCATTAGTAAGGTGCACATTGGTAGTGCCTTCTAGCTGACCTAGGGCACTGTGACGGGCTTCCCCGGTTACAGTGATTAATTTCATAGTTCCTGTAGCTGACATAAGAGGGCTATTAAAACCGTCTGTAGTAAGTTGGAGATTGGTGGCGGTTAACTCGCTTTTTGTCTGACTGCCTATTACTATGGCAGGACTACGGTCGCCTTGAGTACTAATCGCACTTTGTTTTAACGTCGCTTGTGCGCCATAAGTAAGGGAGAGTCCTGGTGAAACGGCGCCATTTGTTCTTAACGTCACACCATTAGCCTGCACAGCTACACCTTTACCACTACCTACTAACGCAGCGGCACCTCGGCCTTGCGTGCGTATCGTGCTGTTAGTCAATGTGGCTTTGCTATACGGTGCTACTAGAAGGGCCGCATTTTGACCACGCCAGAGGGCGAGGCCTTCACTATCTGCGTTACCCGTTTTAGAAAGGTTGGCATTTTTTAATTTAGCATGGCCTGTTTTTTGTACGAGAATGACATTTTCATTATCTTTCGTATTGGTTAGGCTCTTTTTAAAAGTTTTCGTGTCGTTGACTATTTTAGTTGCTTTAAATTTATAGTTCTTGTCAATTTTTTTGCCTTTTTTAAAATCATCATCGGAATCACTGACGAGGCCTAAGAGCTTGCCTGCTACTTTAATTGGATTAATCGTAGGCATATCGGGCAAGACCTTGGAGGCTACATAGGCTGTGACTGGATCGGCTGCCTGGGCAGGGGCCGTAGTATATATGGTGAACGTAGTGCCAAGAAGGGCACTCGCTAGAAGACGGGTGAGGGCCTTGTGGTTCATAAAAACTCCTTTGTAGGTAAAACGAAAATAAAAATTAAAAAATCTTAGTCAAATTAATTATATCTGTTTACTAACAACTTGAATCTTGAATATATGATTTATGAATCTAAAATTAATGGAGATAGTAAGTTGTAATACTTACTATCTTTATTATAACGTAAAAAGCTATCAGAAAAAACGAAGATTAGATGAAGTTAAAAGTTGCTAGTAATCAGGCGACTATTGCTTATTTGTCTTGCTAGGGGGGACGTTTGTGTTACGATAAAGTTGATTAATGAAACATCAGTGAAGTGTTAGGATTGATGTTTCACTGCTGAGTAGGTTAGTAGAATCAACATGTTTTGGAAGGAGCGTTACATATGGAATGGAAACACAAACGTCAAAGCAAGATTGTGAAAGCTACATTGGGGGCTGCTGTATTCGGGGTTTTGTTAGGTGGCTATAGTAGTGTGTGGGCTGCAGATAATATTATAGTAGATGGTACACAAGACGGTAGTAAAAATACCGTGACAGTAGATAAGACCGCTCGTGTTGTAGGTACAGGAAATACCATAGATGATAAGAGCGAGGAAGTTAAGATTGTTGGGGATAGAAATAAGGTAACGAATAGTGACCGTCAGTTAGTTTTTGGCGATGATAATGAGATTATTAATCGTGAAATGGGGATTGTTGATAATTCAGTAAGAACGACTATATCTGATGTGGTGATAGGTAAGGGCAATAAAATAACCGACAATGAAATATATAGAAAACCTTATAAGGCTGTAACTATTATTGGTAATAATAATGAGTTGAAAAAAGCAGCTAATACAATAGTTATTGGAGATAATCAGACTTTTGGTACAAGTGCTCCAGATAGTTCTATTATTATTGGTTCATTGACTCCAGAAGATGTGGAAAATGGGGTAATAAATTGGGCTGCTGCCAACATAGCGATCGGACATGGAGCTTTAAACCGTGCAGAAGAAAGTATTGCTGTGGGGAATAGAGCAAGAACAGGATATTCAAATCAACTTATTATGGGAAATAGTTCATCATTTGATGAAAAGACAGGAACGTTTGGTTCTATTTATGGACATATGAATAGGGTTGAAAATTCTGAAAAAATAAATACTTTTACATCAGCTAAAGGGGCCTCGATACAAGTTACAGGTTCTTACAACGCAGTAAAAGATTCGACAACCTCTTTAGTTTATGGGAGTGGTAATAAAATTACTAATTCACAAGGTTATTCATATGAGCTAGTAAATGGGAAATCATTCTTGCCTAATAAGAAAGATGTGGCAGCTAATTTACTCATGTCGTTACAATTATATTCTTCTGATGTTGATGGTGGAAGACCTGGTTCTATAGAATTTACAAAAGCAGTTGATTTAATGCATGATTTTACACAGAATATGGGTGGAAATATAACTGTGTTCGGGAATGGTAATATCGCTGATTATACTAATCGTTCTCAAATTTGGGGTAATGGCAACACACTTACAGGGAATACAGATAAATATAGTGTTAATAACACAATAGGTGGGTTTTCAAATATTGGAGAAAGTATTAGTCAGAGTACTATTATAGGGGCAGGTAATATAGTTAAAAATAGTGAAGATAATCTTGTATTAGGGGATTATCATGCAGTAGAAAATGGTAAGCATAATATTATTATTGGTTCTAGAAGCTATATAGAAAAAGAAGTAGAAAAAGATTTTGGTGTTCCTGCAAAGGAAGTTGGATTTGATTCTACTTATAAAATTACTGAACGTACTGCAGAAAAACCGCATACTGCGAATATCTCCAATGCCGTAATGCTTGGCTACAACACAGATGTTTCACAAAATGGTGGGGTAGCATTAGGCAGTGACTCTGTAGGTTCTGTAGGTGCAAATAATCAGGGTGGCTATAATGTAGGAAACAATATAAATACATTTAATTTAGGGACAGACACTACTTGGAATTCTAATTTAGCAGCTATTTCAGTAGGGGATAGTTCTGATGCATCAAATGTTAAAACACGTCAAATTACTAACCTGGCAGCTGGTAAAAATGATACTGATGCGGTTAATGTAGCGCAATTGAAATCAGCTCGTGTAGAGTTGAGTGGTTCTGGTAATATAAAAGTGAATACAGTTGTTGATACAGATGGTCATTTAAAATATACTATTTCTAGTACTGGTGGTAGCTCTGAAGGTGGTTCTAGCATTACATATACTGCTGGCGATAATATTTCTATTACAGATGGTATTATTTCAGCAACTGACACTCGTAATACGCTCGAAGCAGGCAGTCATATAGGACTTGGTGAGACTAAGCTGGCTGATGGTAGCATAAAATACACAGTTAATGTAAAAGCCGATGGTAAAGTGGAATCTGGCAATACCGGACTTGTAACAGGTGGTGCTGTTTATAATGAAACGCACGTTTCAAAAGATGGTAACTATGTAAAACAGAGTTATACAGCTGGTCAAAACTTAGTAGCCTTAGATAGTCAGGTGAAAACGAATACAGACAGTATTAATTCGATTAACAATCAGATTACGGATATGAATAGTAGTGTGACGAACTTAGGTAACCAAGTAAATCGTTTAGATAATCGAATTGAGCGTGTTGGGGCTGGTGCAGCTGCGTTAGCAGCATTACATCCACAGGATTTTGATCCAGAGGCTAAATGGGATATTGCTGCTGGTTATGGCAATTACCGTTCAGCGAATGCTGTGGCAATTGGTGCGTTTTATCGTCCATCTGCTGACAAGATGTTCTCCATTGGCACTAGTCTTGGTGGCGGTGAAAATATGATTAACGTAGGGGTAAGTTTGAAACTTGGCAGTAGCAGTCCATATACTGGTTATTCTAAGGCAGCACTTGCCAATGTAGTTGCTGAACAATCAGAACAATTGCAGGCTCAGAACTCTACTATTTCAGCGTTGCAAGAAAAAGTGGCGTTACAGGCTCAAGAAAATGAAGTATTACGTACGCAGGTACAAGATATTATGCGCCAGTTAGCTGAGATAAAAAAATAAATAAACAATAAGCAATGAGAAATAAGTAATACATGCTCAGTGTTAAGTGCTAAGTATTAAGTATTAAGTGCTAAGAGTTAAGTAGAACGTATTTCAGTGGTTGAGCAAAAGAAAAACGTAGCATTCGTAAATGAGTGCTACGTTTTTTAATCTTGCAAAGACTCTAAACATATTTGTTGATCTTTTCCATCGAGGTTTAACAGCATACCAATTTCAATTTGCAAGCCCGTGGCGATATGAACGAGCATAGCAATAGACACATTACCATTGTATTTGCCCCGCTCGATACGACCTAGGGCGCCAGAGCTAATTGAGGCTCTTTTAGCAAGCTCGTCTTGTGTTAAACCACGCAAGGTTCGATAGTAGGCAATACGGGCGCCAATTTGTTTAATGACGGCCTGCTTTTTTAAATCTATGTCTTTGTCCACCAAGGTCACCTCACAATAATTTTAATTGTATACATAAATTATGTCATAAAATGCTTGTCGGTAAGGCACCTAAATATGGCGTATTTATGACTAAATAGTTTTCTTTTGTATTTTGTGGCTTCGGGGCTTGATTTGTTGGCAAAAACAAGGTAATATAGTAGGGTAATAATTAAATATGGAGAGGTGTCCGAGTGGTTTAAGGAGCTGGTCTTGAAAACCAGTGACTCCGCAAGGGGCCGTGGGTTCGAATCCCACCCTCTCCGCCATTAAAAAGCGACTTTTCGGTATTTTGAAAAGTCGCTTTTGATTAGTAAAAATAATTATAAGTTTGTTATAAAACTAGTAGAAATAGTATTTGTACATACATAGGATGTTATAAAATTATGAATATCTAATTTTATAGAAAAGTATAAAAAATATTAAAAATGCCCCCTTTTTGCCCCTAAGATGCCCCTTTGATAAAAATAAAAAATTGTAACGATAAGTGTTTTTGGTTAAAAAATAGAGCGATATCTTTCGATACCGCTCTCGCAAAACATTTCTGTTTTTCTCTGTAAATGTATCTTATATTAGATTGTACCAATTGTCAATGACTTTTATGAATAAATCAAAAGTAGAACGAATAATATCGTTTCTTTTATAGGCTCTATCTCAATATAATCTGTTTTTGAACTCAGTTAAATCATTACATATTTTATTATGGACTCCTGTACTGGATACAATTAGATTATGTGCATAAAATGTTGTTATGATTTGATAAAAAGGAGCACGATATAAATGCTTTCTTCTGATTCCCTTTGATAATCCGATTTTAGATAATGCGTTTATAATTTCTAAGTTGGGTCGTAAACTTGGAGGCAATTTAGCACGTAAATCATTAATTATACAATTATTATGTGCACAAGCATTGCGTAAATCTTTTACAGTACGCATAAGATACATTCTGAGTTTTAGCTCTTTTGAATTAGTTTGGGAGGCACAAAAATTGTAGAAATGGAGATATTGTCCAAAAGAAATAATTTCGATAAAAACCCAGACTGGACAATGAATAGGATTATTCACCATATATTTATTATATAAGTTTCCACAATAGACGCTCCCTTTATTTTTATTTAAGTCAGATTTTAGTCGTTGTAGGTTGTCTGGTGATAATTGTGCAAAATAGTCAGAAATTATTTCATATGCATCAAATTTATTTTCTTGGAGTATTTTTAATAGATGGACTTTAGAAAAGTGTTCTAAATTTAGCGACATTTCTAATAAAATTTTTCTAAGCCTATTATCTATAATTGCTAAATCTATTAGGTCTGCAAAGTCAAGATTAATATATTTATCTTGATGTAGATCTTTTGTAAAGTTTTTACGAAAGGAACGAAGTTTAAAATAATTATTATTTGATTCTAAATAGTGTATGGCTTTATTTTTGGAAATATCATTAAATTGAATTCCCTTCGCTTCGCAATGTTTTATCTGCTCTTTAGGTGTTAAAAAGTTTCCTCCAGACAAGAAAATCATATCCTTTCTTTATTTAATGTTTAAGTACATAGTTATGGAATTAAAAATGCCTACTCCATTGAGTAGACACTTAGTTGTATTATTATGTAGTACTTTGCATATTGTTTGCTAACTTTCGTTATTTTATAGTTACATTATAGTAAATCAAGTATACAATATCAATGAGAAAAGCATTTTAAAAGTATTTTACATTTATATTGTTAATTTCAATATTTTATAGGTAGAGGTGCATTTAAAATAATCTTGTGCATTTCAAAAATATATGATCTAATAAATATATATTCTTTAAATATTAGGGAGAAATGATATGGCAGAAATAACATCAACTATGAAAACATTGAAAGAGATTTTGTATAATGAAGATATTTTTACTATTCCCGATTTTCAGAGAAGTTTTGTATGGGGAGCTAATGAGGTAAATGTATTATTTAATGATTTTGATGAAGATACAAATGGATTTAAATGTAATAAAAAAGATTTAAATAATTTGCCTGGATATTTACTAGGGAATATAGTACTTGTTCAAGATGAAGAAAATAAAAAACAGTATGAAGTAATAGATGGACAGCAGCGATTAACGACTTTAACATTATTATTTTGTGCTTTATATTATAAATTCTCTGAACTTAGAGAGACAGAAAATGATGTTAAATGGGGGAAACATGCAGCTCAACTTTGTGATTACTATTCTATTCTCGACGGTGAGTTTCAATTTGAAAGTGTAAAAGTTTTACATAATGACAGTTTAGAATTTAAAAATACTTATCAAGATATTATAAAATCAGGAGAATTTAATAATACTGATAATCAAAGTTCTAATAATATAATTGAAGTTTATGAAGCGATAGAAGACAATCTTAATAAAATAGCTAATGAGGATATTGAATTACTAGTGACGTTTAAGTCGTATTTAACTGAAAAAGTGAAATTAATAGTAACAACAGCTCCATCTATTGAAAGAGCATTTCAATTATTTGAAGTTCTTAATGATAGAGGTCAAACCTTAGAGCCTATGGATTTATTAAAAAATCATTTTTTAAAAGAATTATCAAATAATTTAAGTATAAATCAAATTAACGAATTTGTAGTTAATTGGAATACATTTTTAAAAAATTTAAAAGTTGGGAAAAAAGTTATTACTGCATCGACATTTATGAAACATTTTATTTTATCTGATAGAGGGGATAATATTAAAAAAAATAGTCTGCTATCTTATTTTAAAGAAATTTATTTAGATCCGATAAAAGAGGCAGATAGACCTAATTATATACTTAAATTATCTGCAAAATTAAAAGAAATGAGTCGTATATATTCTAGTATTGAAAAGAATTCTTTAGAAAATGATTATTTAAAAAATAATAAATCTTTATTTTGTATATTTAAATTATTATCAGTTACACAAATGCATCCAATATTAATGAATTTTTATCATTCAGATGAAAAAATAAAAAGTGAAGCAGCTAATATATGTGTACAATATGGTGCAGCTGTAATTTTTTCTTTTACTCAAACAAATCATATTGAAAAAGAGCTGCCTTCTATCATAAGAAAGTTAAAAGATTCTTCTAATGATAATGATAAGATTAAAATACTTAAAGAGGAAATTAGAAAAAAAATAAAACCTTATATAGAAGATTTAAATCAATTATTACCTACAAAAGATCTAGCAGGAGCTAATAAACATCAATCTTCAAAAGCATTACAATTATTAAAATTTATTGAGTTATATTTTTGCGAAAATGATAATATTATGTCTGTTGCAGGTTCTAAAATACAGCTTGAACATATTATGCCATATGATTCAGATTATAAGGAATATAATTATGATACGGAAGAAAATCGAATTAATTTTTTAAATCGTATAGGTAATTTAACATTACTTATGAAGAATGCTAATTCTTCTGCTAGCAATAAGAAATTTGAGGAAAAATCTGCTTATTATGAAGCTTCAGAATTTAAAATAACCTCTACATTAGTTAAAGAAGCACAAACACCTGTAGCTAAAGGACAACATAGAACTTTGATTGATAATATAAATAATTATTTGTTTATGAAAGATACAAAGCAAATTAAATTATGGAGTGCAGAGGAGATTAATCAGCGTGGTCTTCAAATTACTAAATTGATGGATAATTTACTTACTGGTCAAATATAAAATAAATTTTATATTTCCTTCCCTGGGATACCCTCATTGTCTGAGGGTATCCCTTTTGTTATACTTATAGAGCAATCATATGCCATGTTATTGTATAACTATAATTATTTTTCACATAGTTAAGGAGTCTTTATGTCGTCCACATATTCTTTTTACAATCGAGTCAAATTAGTAGCTAATGGAACGATTGATTTATTATCGTCGTTATTTCTGCCTATTATAGCTTTATTGGTATCTACCGGGATTTTAAAGGGCTTATTCATTCTGCTTACGGTGAATGAGTTTGTAGTACCTAATACGAGTACCTACGCTATTTTAAATGCTATGAGTGACGCCTTTTTCTATTTTATCCCTGTCTTTTTAGCCTATACGGCAGCGAAACGATTTCAAGTTGATCCGTTCACAGCGATGTTATTGGCTTGTGTTTTGGTATATCCCGAAGTGACACAGCTTATGAAAGCTCCTGCGGCGGGTGGTATGGAGTCGGCAGAAGCGTTAGTAAAGGGAATGACGGGCCAGACAAACTGGGTTGGCCCTGATTTAT
The DNA here is from genome assembly GCF_900460315.1 of Veillonella criceti. NCBI lineage: Bacteria > Bacillati > Bacillota > Negativicutes > Veillonellales > Veillonellaceae > Veillonella > Veillonella criceti. The sequence goes on from NZ_UHIO01000001.1 coordinate 1,711,116, forward strand.
TTGGTCTACCTGTGGGGCAGGTTATGTATCCTTCGTCAGTGATTCCTATTTTACTGGCCGTATACTGTATGAAATATGTTCAGAATTTTGGTGAAAAAGTATTTCCTGAAGCGGTGCAAGGTTTATTTACGCCACCGCTATGTATTGTTGTAATGACGCCGTTCACGCTTGTAATTTTAGGCCCCATCGGCACTTGGTTAGGGGCTTTATTAGGCAATGGGTATGAGTTAATTTATAGTTTAAGCCCTTTACTAGCTGGATTAGTAGTAGGTACAGTACAACCGTTTCTTGGTATGCTTGGTTTGCAATGGGGCTTTTTCCCAATTGCTATTAATAATGTAGCCGTATATGGTTTCGATACATTAATGCCTTTGTTTGGGTCGGCTATGTTTGCGCAAGCCGGTGCTGCATTAGCGGTAGCGGTACGAACTCGTAATACATTGTTTAAGTCAGAAGCTTTTTCTGCAGGTATTATTGCTTTATTAGGCGTAACCGAGCCCGCTGTATTTGGAGTGACACTTAGGTTGAAACGACCTATGGTTTGCGCTTGTATAGCGGGTGGTCTTGGCGGTGCTGTGGCTGGCTTTTTTAAGGTTAGTGCTGCTTCTTTTGCTATTCCTGCAGTTACCACTTTGCCTGTATTTATGGGACCGTCCTTCATGTGGTACCTATTAGCATTAGGAATTGCTTTTGGTTTAAGCTTTGTATTGACGTTAGTGGTTGGTTTTACAGATGTTGTAGAAATAACGAATAATAAGCTTAATGAAAATAAATAAAAGGTTGTAACAGCTATATTAATTCATAGTTGTTACAACCTTTTTTGTTACTAATTTTTGTTACTAATTTTTGTTTAAATGTCGTTTCAGATTAATACCAAATATAGCGAATCAATACGATGATAGCTAATGGGTACATAATCCAGTGTACTTCTTTAGTACGACCAGCAATAATTTTAAGCAGTGGATACATGATAAGGCCTGCTGCCACACCATTAGCAATGCTGTAAGTGAATGGCATTAAAGCGATAACCATGAAGGATGGGAAGGCTTCGGTCCAATCGGAGAAGTCGATGTCGCGAATTGGCTCCATCATAAGGGCCCCTACAAGAATTAGAATAGGAGCAGTCGCACAGTTTGGTACGAGCGTAATAAGTGGTGCAAACAGTAAAGCTAAGAGGAATAGCACGCCACAAGTGACAGCGGTTAATCCCGTACGGCCACCAGCACCAACGCCTGCAGCACTTTCTACGAAGGCCGTAATGGTACTAGCACCGAGTAAAGCACCAAAGCTAACGCCCACAGCATCCACTGTCATTGCTTTGCCAAGACCTGGGAATTTTCCTTCTTTAGGATTAGCAATGCCTGCTTTAGTAGCAGTACCAATTAAGGTACCCATGGAGTCGAATAACTCTACGAAGGTGAAAGAGAAGATGATAGTAACTAGGCCAAGGTGCATAGCACTGGCAATATCAAGTTCAAAGAAAGCTGCTTTGCTGAAATCTGGTACGGCCATAATGGAGAAGTTTTCAGGAAGCTGTGCATTGCCTGTGGCATAAGCGAGGATACTTGTTACAACGGCACCGATAATGAAAGCGCCTTGTACATTGCGGGCCATTAATAGAGCGGTAAAGATAAGACCAAAAAGGGCTAAGGCCACTTGGGGATCCATAAGATTACCGAGCGTTAGTATCGTTTCAGAAGAACCAGGTGTAGAATGACCTTGGGTAGCTACAACTTGTGCCAAGCTATCAGGGGATAAAGATAAGGTTACTGTCATAAGGCCGGAGAGTTTCAAACCAATGATGGTGATGAAAAGGCCGATACCAACTGTGATGGCAATTTTCATGGCCGCCGGAATCCCTTCAACAATATGTTGACGAACTGTAGTGAGTGTTAAGAATAAGAACACTAGACCGGAAATAAAAACGGCGCCCAAAGCGGTTTGCCAAGCAATGCCCATACCGAGTACAACGGTAAAGGTGTAAAAGGCGAGTAGGCCAACACCAGGGGCTAAACAAATTGGATAATTGACTAGGACACCCATCGCGATAGTTACCAGACCGCCACCAAGGGCTGTGGCAATGAGGACAGCGTCTTTATCCATGCCGGCGATACTTAATAAATTTGGCGCTAGAAATAGAATATACGCCATGGTGATAAAGGTGGTTAACCCGGCGATAATTTCACCTTTCACCGTCGTGTTGCGCTCTTTGAGTGCGAACAGTTTTTCTAACATAATAACCTCCTATAGATGGTATAGAAATAAGTTCATTCCTATTGTATCATGGCCGTTAGGAAATGTGGAGAGTATAGGTAGGAAAAAGTCTGTTAGGGTAGGAAGTTTTTAATTCCCCTCTATGATAGGGGAAAATACTGTGTTATAATGAATTTAGTAATTCCTACTGTGAAAGAGGTATATGAGAGATGAAAATATCAACTAAGGGTCGTTATGCTTTGCGCGTATTAGTTGACCTAGCAGAAAATGGTAAAAAGAAAAACGTTTCCATTCGCGAGATTGCTGAACGTCAACGTATTTCCGATAAATATTTAGAAGGTATTGTAGCACGTCTTAGTGCGGCTGGTTATGTAAAGAGTGTACGTGGTAAATATGGCGGTTATCGGTTATCGAAGGAGCCAAAAGAATATACTGTGTACGATATTTTACGAGCTGCTGAGGATTCGATTGCGCTAGTTGCTTGTTTAGAAGATGAAGTAAATCAATGTCCTCGTAGTAAAACCTGCATGACGTTGCCTTTATGGGAGCATATGCAAGCTCAATTTAAAGAGTATATGGAAAAATTGACGTTACAAGATGTATTGGACAAAAAATTTGATGTGCCGGCAGATGACGGTGATGATGTGACAGAGGAAGTGCTGGCTGATGTGGCTTCGTCTGAAACGAGTGATGACACACCTGTTAAGTCAGATACGGTAGGGCCTGCTTCTGTATAGTCAATGTGATTTAACGCGCCTTTAAGTATAGCTTAAAGGGCGTTTTTCTTTACTTAGTTAATTAACAGGTTAACAATTCAAGTTCAATTGCTTGACAGTGATAGTATAGTTGTATAGAATTATATTGTAAGCTAATTAATTGAGATGAGGAGATAACTTTGATAGAAAAAAATATAGATGAATTGGCCTTAAAAAATCAACTGTGCTTTCCCTTATATGCTTGTGCTAAAGAGATTGTACGTGCCTATCAACCCTTATTAGAACCTATGAATTTAACTTATACACAGTATATTGTTATGATGGTTCTTTGGGAACATAGTCATTTAAATGTAAAATCATTAGGTGAGTATTTATATTTAGACTCTGGTACATTGACACCTTTATTGCGTAAGATGGAAGCCAAGGGATTTTTAACACGGACTCGGTCTAAAGAGGATGAACGAACAGTGATTATTTCGATTACCGAAGAAGGTCGTGCTTTACAGCAACGGGTAGCTCATGTGCCACAGGCGATGGCTAAGGTAGTGAAACTATCGCAGGAAGAATTTGAAACGATGTATCAGTTGCTATATAAAATGATTGCCCAACTTACAGGGCGAGAACAAAAAGAATAATACGAATTAGAATTGTAGCTCTGTAAGCTCCTTGGATATAGTTCAAGGGGCTTTTGCGCACTTTTTAGAAAGGCGCATGGCGTTAAGTGTTAGTAGTAAGAAAGAAGGAATCCTATGGCAGAATCTAATGGTGGTATGCGTAATGTATGGATTTTAACTGTTTGCATGACAGGTTTATCGATATGTTATACGATGTTGGTCCCTTTTTTACCCGTGTATTTATTAGAATTAGGGGTAGAACATAATCGTGTGGCCTTATGGTCAGGCGTTGTGTTTTCAATTACCTTTTTTGTAGCAGGTGTGATGGCGCCTATTTGGGGACGTATGGCCGATACACGCGGTAAAAAAATTATGGCGATTCGTGCTGGTATTTTTATCGGTATTGCATATATATTAACTGGCTTTGTACAAGATGCGTGGCAACTTTTAGCCACACGTGCTTTGATGGGCTTTGCTAATGGCTTTATGCCAGCAGCTATGACGATGGTGTCGCTGAGCGTGGCTAAAGAAAAGACAGGGACGGCACTGGGAATTTTTCAGACTGGTCTGATTGTAGGTAATGTTATTGGACCGTCTTTAGGGGGGCTGATTGAAGCTGCAGTAGGGATGCGACCTGTGTTCTTTATTGCGGGGATTGTCCTATTTATTGCCAGTGCTGTGGTGTTTTTCTTTGTAAAAGAACCAAAGGTAACGGAAGAGGCCACTGTAACGACTAGTTCATTCCGCGAAGATTGGCATTTTGTAAAGCAACGTAAAGTATTGACTGATTTATTATGGTTATTCTTTATTATGCAATCGGCTATTTTAATGTTGCAACCTATCTTAGCTTTATATGTAGGGCAATTGCAGGGCACGATGGAAGGAGCCGCTTTATTGTCCGGTATGATTTTAAGTATTGGTGGTTTAGCTGGCGCTGTCACTACGAATCTATGGGCCGCTTTTGGGCAGCGTAAAGGCTATTTTAAAGCGGTGTGCTATGCTCTTTGTGGGACAGGTTTATTCTTATTCTTACAAAGTATGCCACTGGGGATTACTTGGTTTGGTAGTTTACAGATTTTAGTCGGTTGCTTTATTGTTGGTGTTAACCCTTTGTTGAGTGCAGCAGTAGCTCATTATACAGAGCCTGCTTTTCGTGGTCGTGTATTTGGGATGACAACGACAGCGAATCAATTTGGCTCCATGGTAGGGCCTTTATTTGCTAGTGGCGTGACGACCCTGTTGGGAATACAGTATGTATTTTTAGTAACAGGGGCATTACTCATGTTTGTAGCCTATCAAGTATATCGTCGTCGAGTAAAATCAGCAGATGCTTTTTAAATTAGTGTCAACTTAGTTAGATTTTTAGTTTAAATTTATCTTTTAGTCTAACTGTACCTGTTAGTATTGATTTACTATTTGGTTGGGCGTCATACTAGCTTTTGTCCTAGTAGTATAGTATGATATATTATATTGAGATATATCTATGTAAAAGGTATATGCTTGAGGGGGATTGAGAACTTGTTTTACAAAGTTCTTTGCCATGGCTAGGTAAGGCCATGGGATAAAAAGCGAGTTTTATGAAAGAGAGGGTTTAATATGAACATTCAAACTGTATATGGTGATAAACGAACTATTTATGTGGCCGGTGGCTGTTTCTGGGGCGTTGAAGGTTATTTTAAACGAGTGCAAGGCATTGTAGCGACTGAAGTTGGTTATGCGAATGGTAAAACTGAAGCACCTACGTATGAGCAAGTATGCAAAGATGATACAGGCCATGCAGAGACTGTTAAATTAGATTATGATCGTCATATGATTTCGTTAGAAGAGATTTTGCTTCATTTACTTCGGATTGTAGATCCTTATTCTGTCAATAAACAAGGTGGCGATGTGGGGGTACAATATCGTACGGGTGTATATTATACGAATGAAGCAGATAAAATAAAAATTGAACGTTTATTTAAACATGTGGATCCGGACGGTAAGTTTGCGATTGAAGTGAAACCGTTGGAACATTTTTTTGATGCAGAAACATATCATCAAGATTATTTAGATAAAAATCCTGATGGTTACTGTCATGTATCGTTGCATAAAGCTGACGAGCCTTTGGTAGGGTTGCCAGCCTATGTAAAAGAAGAAGCAGCTGTGTTAAAAGCTCGTATTGGTGCTGATGCGTATGCGATTACACAAGAAAGTGCGACAGAACCTCCTTTTACAGGCGAATATGATGATCATTTTGAACGAGGTATTTATGTAGATATTGTCAGTGGCGAACCACTGTTCTTATCGGCTCATAAATTTAACTCTGGTTGTGGTTGGCCTGCGTTTTCTCGTCCAATTGTAGCGAATGCAGTGGATTATAAAGAAGATGATTCGATTATTGGACGACCTCGTGTAGAGGTGCGTAGTGCTCACGGAGATTCCCATTTAGGGCATGTATTCCCTGATGGTAAAGCGGAATTGGGCGGTTTACGTTACTGTATTAATAGTAAATCGTTGCGTTTCATCAAAGCTGATGATATGGTGGCTGAAGGCTATGGGGCTTGGTTGCCGATTTTGGAGGCAGAAGAAACCGATAAGTAATCAAATTTCTTATCATTATGATGATTTTTGATGAATACTTTTCCAATGTATACAAAATACTTGTACACCCTACATTGAAAAATATCTATTTAAGGAGTATACTGAGTATATAGAAAAAAATAGATATTATAGTTATTGATATTTATTGATTTCTATTGAGTGACATATTGATTAGCATATCGTAAGTATGATAATGGATAACTACAATGTTAAAAGCTGAGTAAATTTATCAGTTTGCTGAGCTCTGGGTTACAAGGAGGAATGAATATGTCTTTACAATTAAAAGAACAATATGGTTTGTTTATTAATAATCAGTGGGTGCCAGCCAGTGATGGTGGCACTTATGAAGTACATAGTCCAGCTAATGGTGCGTTATTGGCTAAAGCAGCAGAAGCAACTAAAGAAGATGTTGATGCAGCCGTTGTAGCAGCGACAAAAGCGTTTGAAACTTGGAAGAAAACAAGTCCTCAGGAACGTTCGGAATATTTACTTAAAATTGCCGATGCGCTAGAAGCACAGGCTGAGCATTTTGCTATGGTAGAATCGTATGATAATGGTAAGCCAATCCGTGAAACACGTGCTGTAGATGTACCTTTTGCGATTGATCATTTCCGCTATTTTGCTGGCGCTATTCGCGCTGAAGAAGGCTCCGCTAATATGCTGGATGAAAATACATTGGCACTGATTTTAAATGAGCCAATCGGTGTTGTGGGGCAGGTTATTCCTTGGAACTTCCCATTCTTGATGGCTGCTTGGAAAATAGCGCCTGCATTGGCTGCTGGTTGTACAATTGTTATTAAGCCATCCAATCATACATCTCTTAGCTTGTTAGAATTTGCTAATATTTTCCAGCAGATTTTACCACCAGGTGTTGTGAATATTATTACTGGTAAAGGCTCTCGTTCTGGTCAATATATTCTTGACCATCCTGGTTTCAATAAATTGGCTTTTACAGGGTCTACAGAAGTGGGCCTTAATGTATATAAAGCAGCATCGGAACGTTTAATTCCAGCAACTCTTGAATTAGGTGGTAAATCCGCTAATATTTTCTTTGAAGATGCTAAATGGGATATGGCGTTAGATGGTGCTATGCTCGGTATCTTGTTCAATCAAGGGCAAGTATGTTGTGCTGGTTCGCGTATCTTCGTTCAAGATACAATTTATGATAAATTTGTAGCAGATTTAGCTAAGTTGTTTGATAAAGTTAAAGTAGGCATGCCTTGGGAGGATTCTACCGAATTAGGGGCTCAGATTTATGAAGCCCAGACAGAAAAAATTCTTGATTATGTAGAAATTGCTAAACAAGAAGGAGCTCGTATTGCGGCTGGTGGCGTTCGTGTAACGGATGGCGAATTTGGTAAAGGGTGTTTTGTTCGTCCAACCTTAATCGTAGATGCGACCAATGATATGCGCGTAGCCCGCGAAGAAATCTTTGGGCCAGTAGCGGTTGTTATTAAATTCCACAGTGAAGACGAAGTAATTAAAATGGCTAACGACAGTATTTATGGGCTCGGTGGTGGCGTATGGACCCGCGATATTAATCGTGCTGTTCGTGTAGCGCGGGCCATTGAAACTGGCCGTATGTGGGTAAACTGCTACAATAGCATTCCTGCAGGGGCTCCATTTGGTGGCTATAAACAGTCTGGTATTGGCCGTGAAACGCATAAAGTAATTTTAGAACACTATAGCCAGAAGAAGAGTATTCTTGTAAATCTTGGTGAAAACCCATCTGGTTTATATAATTTAGATGTAGACAAATAATTACATTATAGCTACATTAGATAAGTATTAGATATTTAAAAGAGTTTATAGCTAGTATTAGGATATATGAATTCTAATATATAGAAAAAGGACCGAACTGAGGTACATAAGGTACTACTCAGTTCGGTCCTTTGTGTTTAGCTAAACGCCTTTAGCATCTGGATCCCATATAAATTTGTGGATTTGTAATTGTAAACGTACTTGCTGTAGGTGATTCGTTAAAAGATATTCAACAATATCTTTTGGATCAATTTTGCCAAATACAGGGGAGACAAAGATATGGCCTTTTGGCTGTTTCGTAGTTACAATTTCTTTCATCTTTTGTAAATCGCTATAAGAGCTGACTACAAATTTTAGTACATCCTTATCTGTTAAGGAGTCACATAGCTTTGGCTGCATATGCTCTTCGGCTGCAGAATCAGGGCATTTATAATCAAAGGTGTAGAAAACATTGGCCCGTTGAAAGGGTGGTAAAATACTGCCATTGGTTTCAATGTTAAATTCGTAAGGTCCATACGGTGTTGTACGAGCGCTTAATACATCAATCAGTGCTTCTACTTCCTTAGCCTGTAACAGAGGTTCGCCACCTGTAATGGTAATATAGCGATTGCCTAAGGCCTCTAGGGCGTCGGCCATTTCATTGATTGTGTACGTTTCAAAAACTGCATCATCGCCATAGCTATAGAGAGTGTCACAATACACACAACGGAGATTACAGTCATGTAATCGTAAAAAGGAACAGGGAAAGCCTTGGCGTGTGCCTTCCCCTTCGATAGAGCTAAAAAGCTCAATCACGTTCATAGATAGCCACGTTCCCTTCTGATTCTTGGACAACAACTTTGAAACATTTTTCGCCGAGTTCGTCAGCAATCCATTTGGCCATATTTTCGGCAGTCGGATTAATATCACCCATAATATCATTTACATGTTTATGATCGAGACGGCCATGGATGGCTTCTTTGATATGACCAAAGTCGATGACCATACCATTTTCGTCGAGTTCAGCACTGCGAGCATAAATGTGGACAATCCAGTTATGACCATGTAAATTTTGGCATTTACTCTTATAGGTTAATTTTAATTGATGAGATGCACTAATTTCTAATTTTTTGACAACAGTAAACATTCTATCCTCTCTTTAATATATTATAGTTCTATTTAATGCCTAGTTAATGTCTAGTTAATGTCTAGTTTTTAATATTTAGTTTTTTATCTTTAGACTTCAATTGTTATTGAAATTTTAATATTATATTTTTAAAGTTTTAATTCGCTCAATGGCACGTAAGGTATTTTCACGACTACCGAAAGCTGTAAGTCGTAGATACCCTTCGCCACAAGGTCCAAAACCGGCGCCTGGTGTACTTACGATATGTACTTTTTCTAATAATAAATCAAAGAATTCCCAGCTGGTCATACCCGTTGGCACTTTAAGCCAAATGTAAGGAGCATCAATGCCACCGAATACAGTTAAGCCAATGGCTTCTAGGCCTTCACGGATAATGCGGGCATTTTCTTTGTAGTAAGCAATAGCTTCACGGGTTTGCTTGTAACCGGCTTCGGAATAGACGGCTTCGGCAGCTCGCTGAACGATATAAGGAACACCATTAAATTTGGTACATTGACGACGATTCCACAATGGATTTAAGGCCTGCTTTTCGCCGTTAGCCGTATTAATTACCAAGTCTTTAGGTACGACTGTGTAGGCGCAGCGTGTACCTGTGAAACCAGCTGTTTTAGAGAAAGAGCGGAATTCGATAGCCACCTCGCGGGCTCCTTCAATTTCATAGATACTGTGGACAGTATCTTCACTACTGATAAAGGCTTCATACGCAGAGTCAAACATGAGCACGGTATCATTGGTTTTACACCAATCTACCCATTCTTTAAGGCGTTGACGGGTTAACACGGTACCTGTTGGATTGTTAGGACAACAAAGATAGACAATATCTACACGCTTTTCAGGGAAGGCTGGGGAGAAACTGTTTTCTGCATTCGTTGGTAAGTACACAATATTTTCAAATTTGCCATCTACGAATTGGCCTGAACGACCACCCATAACATTGCTATCTAAGTAAACGGGGTATACTGGGTCAGTAATAGCTACTGTATTGTGGGCACTGAATAATTCTTGGATATTGCCAACATCAGATTTAGCACCATCAGAAATGAATACTTCGTCAATATCTAGTTGGATACCCCGTGGTTTGTAGTCATGCTCAATGACGGCTTGACGTAAGAATTCATAACCTTGTTCAGGGCCATAACCACGAAAGGTATCGGCTTGACTCATTTCATCAACTGCTTTGTGCATGGATTCAATAACAGCAGGGGCTAGTGGTTGGGTTACATCGCCAATACCTAAGCGAATAATGTCGGCATCAGGGTGTGTTTTTTGAAATTCCGCTACTTTACGAGCTATGTTAGCAAATAAATAGGAACTTTGAAGATTGGAATAATTTTCATTGACTAAAGCCATAGGAGACCTCCTTTTAAAATGCTATGTAACGACTATATTACAGAGGTTCTTTACGCATAGATAATATAGCTAAAGGATTTAAAACTATATAATATAGAAAATATTAAATTTATTGTTTTATTTTACTATATATGTGACCTATATGGCAATAAAGATAGTAAAATAAAGAAAAACAGGAATCCGGGGAGGGATTCCTGTTTTTCTTGTAAGGGGAGTGTTAGTGTTAATCAAATGAAATATCGATTACCTACATCGGCTGAACAGGGAGGGTTCAAATCCGATATAGTTCCCTGTAATCAATGATAGAGGTAACCCGAATGGGGTATCGGAATTACCATTCATTTGATGATATTATAATAAGCTATCAGTATGAAAGCAAAATGAACGTTTTGAGAAATTATCGACTTTTTTTGTTAAATTTTTGCATTTAAGTTAATAGGCGTAAATTCTCGTAAACCCCAGTGTATATAGTAGTTGGCATTTATCCTAGAAATTTAATGTACTATTGATTTAATTATATGTCCATTAACACCATCAATAATTAATTCATAGGTCAAGCCAGAACGTGCCGCTTTGATTTGATAGAATGGATGCTTTTGAAATTCATGAGGTGGCGTACGACTAAAGTCGTTAGCAGGCCTTGTTTTAGGCTCGCTATTTTGATTAACAGGTACATTATTTACTTCTCCATTAGGTATTGGTTCTATTAGGGGTGCTTTAGCGCTAACTGCATTTTTATGAGTTGCATTTGTTTTTTCAGGTACTTTCAATGGTGGTAGTGAGGTCACATTACCATTTTCTTCGGGAATTACCACATTTTCAGAATCACCGGCATCATCTTGGGATGTTACATTACATGTATTGGCATGATTTTTACTTAATTGAGATGGTGCTGGTAAATCATCAAAGGTGATGAGTGATATTTCTTTAAATGTGAGTTCGCTGAGGGGAACGCCTGTATTAATAGACGTTAATTCTTTAATACGATCTTCACTGAGCAATGACATATTATTAGCCGTAGCTTGGGCTTTCACCATTTCAGAACGAGCCGCTGTTACTTTGGCTTGTTCTTCAGCTTCTAAATAATCGTGAATCCCATAGACTACAGCACCAATGATACAGACCGCAATAGATAGGGAGAGCAGACGACGAATCCGTCGCGTTGGAGGTTCTGTATCATTCGTTTCTACAGAAACGGGTTGTAATAAATGTTTCATGGTAAATCCTTTCCAGAGGCCTCAACGGTCGTTGTAGGAAATTCCAAAATAAAGCTAGTTGACACATGAGGTTCACTTACAGCGTAGGCTTTAGCTTGGTGTAGTTTTATAATGTTTTGTACAAAATAAAGTCCTAAGCCAAGTCCTTGGTCTGCCTTTTTAGTACGAGCTTGATCAACTTGATATAATCGGTCCCAGATTTTAGCCAAGTCCTCTTCATTAATGCCTTCACCATTATCACTAACAGTGATGCGAATGGCTTCGTCCGTTTTGTCTAAGGCAATGGTAACCGTGTCTTTGGTAAATTTAATGGCATTATCCACTAAGTTGCCAACGGCCCGTTTTAAAAAGGGGAGATTACCAGTTATGGATAGATTTGGCTCAAGTGTAGCTTGTAAAGTGATAGATTTTTCTTTACAAATACGACGATAACTATCGACAACTTCTTGCATCATATGACTTAAATCAAGGGGATCCTTTTTGATATTATCCATGTTATCAAGACGGGCAATATCTAATAATTGTGTGACCATAGCCGTCATAAAACGGCTTTGCTGGAAAATATGTTCAAAACTTTCTTTGGCTTCGTCTATATTATCAATATAGGCTCTACCAAAATCACTTTCTGCTTGAATGACTGCAATGGGGGTTCGTAATTCGTGAGATACATCAGAACTGAATTGTTTCTCGCGAAGGGATGAGTTTTCTAAGCTATCCAACATGCTATTGAAAGTTTGCGATAGGGCTGCAATTTCATCATGACTGTCGACGAGTTGTTCAATTCGCTGTGATAAGTCACGCTTTTGACCAATAGTAGCAGCTGTTTTTGTCATATTACGAATGGGGCGTAAGCCACGTTTAATAATCCAATAACCGCCACTGGTACCAATGACTAAGAAGATGACACCCCCTAAGAGTAGGGACCAAAGCATGATATTAGCCGCTCGACTGGCGGTCGTAGCTGGTAAAACGCCGCGTACCCAACCATGAAAAGCCGGATCAGCTACTGGTGCATCATAATAGTAGAAAGTCGAATTTTTTACTGTTATTTCTGTAATATGATGTGGTGATAGCATACTTTCTGGCGGAAAACCATCAGGAATTGCGCCCTTAATAGCGACCCCGTTGTCCATGTAGAGTACAGTAAATACCCCTTCTTGGAATGGCCGAAATCGTGTTAAATTATCGGCGGTATTAATGACTCGTGATTGCAGTGTGCTACGCATTTCTGAATCTTCCCACAATTGTGTGAATTGCATAATGAAGACGGAGAGCATGAGTAGCATGAGTAGTAAGAAAATGGAATACCAACCCGTAATTTTTAATGTAATGGGTAATCGGTTGAATGGATTGATACAAGTGCCATTCTCGTTGCGAACAAAGAGGGAACGCAGCCAATGAAACCATTGGCTGATTCCCTGTAAGTTTGAGTTTCTATTCTTCCACTTTGAATACATAGCCAACACCTCGTACGGTATGAATTAATTTTGCTTCGTCGGCTACATCAAGTTTTTTACGTAAATCCTTAATATATACATCAATTAGGTTAGAATAGCTTTCATAATCGTATTCCCATACATGATCAAGAATCTGTTGACGAGATAGTACGATATTTACATTGCTAGCTAAATAATATAATAAATCAAATTCTTTAGCCGTTAATACTAATTCGTGGCCATGCAAAGTAGCAGTACGACTTTGACTATTAATTGTTAAAGGACCTGCTTCTAAATCGTTGTGAGCATGGTTGTAGCTACGACGAGATAATGCATAAATACGAGCGATTAACTCTTCAAATTCAAAAGGTTTGACTAAATAGTCATCGCCACCGTGGTTAAACCCTTTAATTTTATCTTGAAGAGCATCTTTAGCTGTTAAGAATAAAACAGGTGTCTTATTACCTTCTTGACGCAAATGTTGAACTACTGTGAAACCATCCATCTTAGGTATCATTACATCCATGACTACGACATCATAACTAGATGTATTAATATGGTCTAAGGCCGTTTCACCGTCAAAACAGCAATCAACTGTCATAGACTCTACGCGGAGACGTTTAGCTATAATATTATTTAACATTTCTTCGTCTTCAACTAGTAAAACTTTCATATAATCACTCCTGTCTTACAGAAATAAGCCTGTTTCACGCCCAGAGGGAAAGTAACAGACTATAATAAGTAATAAATTGTATGCCGAATCTTATTAAGAGACTCTTCATAATTAATTATAACAATTAATTAATAGCGATTTTATGCGCCCAGTATAGCGTAAGGGAATGAACTCCTTATGAAGAGATATCCTTTATGCATTAAATTTATGATAACTAAATTGTGTACCTTTGTGTTTTATGCATAGATTGGACGTTTTTTGGACGTTTGACAAAAATCATAAAAAAAAACGGTGATAATGATTTTCGATTAATTATTCCGTTTTTCTATTTTGAAATATAAAAGAAAGGAATAGTTGTGAAATAAATATTGATTTAATGGGAAAGGATAGATGTTTAGGGTTTAATTCTACCCTAAAAATAGGGGATTTATATAAATGATAAAAATTATCATTTATATAGGCTGTTTTCAAGTATGAGTAATTGAGTTTGGACAAAAAGCTTTAAAAACCGCTATAATTAAGTAACAAGCTATAGGATTGGTATGCATTAGGTATTGCATACCGTTAATAAGACTGTAGGAAGTAGGTACAAGTTTAGGAGGTTATTATGGAACAGTTTGATGTTCTAGTAGTAGGCAGCGGCGGAGCTGGCCAACGAGCAGCTTTAGAAGCAGCTCATCAAGAAGGTTTGCGCGTTGCTCTTATTACCAAAATTTTCCCTAGTCGTTCTGCAACGGCTATGGCTCAAGGCGGTATTAATGGCGTATTAAACAATGTGGCAAAAGAAGACACTATTGAAGATCATATCTTTGATACTGTAAAAGGTAGTGACTATCTTGCTGACCAGGATGCTGTTGAATTCTTTATCAACCGTTGTCCTGAATTAATCAAAGAACTTGATTATTTTGGTGTACCATTCTCCCGTACTAGTGAAAACAAAATTGCACAACGTAATTTCGGTGGTCAGGCATATCCTCGTACATGCTATAGTGCCGATAAAACGGGTCACGTAATTTTGCATACCTTGTATGAACAATGCTTAAAGGAAAATGTACATTTCCTTCAAGATTGGTACTTATTAGACATCGTAAAAACTGACGACGGCGCTGTAGGTGGGGTTGTTGCTTGGAACATGAAAGAAGGCCGTGTAGAAAAAATCGCGACTACTGCACTCGTAATCGCTACTGGTGGTGCTGGTCGTATGTATTGGACACGTACTTCTAATCCTTACCTCTCCACTGGTGACGGTATGGCAGCATGCTTCCGCGCTGGTGTAGCTTTGAAAGACCCTGAAATGGTTCAGTTCCATCCAACTGGTCTTGGTAAGAGCGGTATCTTAATGTCCGAAGCTGTTCGTGGTGAAGGTGGTTACCTCTTAAACAATAAAGGGGAACGTTTTATGAAGGACTATGCGCCTAGTAAAATGGAATTAGCACCTCGTGATGTAGTAGCAAAAGCTATCGAAACTGAAATTGCAGAAGGTCGTGGCTTTGGTACTGGTCTTGATGCTTATGTAGTAGCTGACGTTCGTCACTTACCAAAAGAAGTCATTCTTGAAAAACTTCATGGTATCCGTGATTTGGCTATCACTTTCGAACATGCTGACCCATTAGTTCAACCAATTCCAATTCGTCCAACTTGTCACTATTCTATGGGCGGTATTGATGTAAACGATTATAAAACTTGCGGTACTTGCGTACCTGGTTTATTCGCTGCTGGCGAAGCTGCTTGTGTATCTATCCACGGTGCTAACCGTCTTGGTGGTAACTCCTTGGCAGACGCTGTTGTATTTGGTAAAGTAGCTGGTGAAGGCGCTGTAGATTATGTTAAAAATAATGCAGCTAAAGATGCTACTAAAGCTCTTAACGATGCAGCTAACAGCTGGGAACAGAAATTCCGTGAAGTAACTGGTCGTACAACTGGTCGTCCTATTTCTGAAATTCGTGATGAAATGGCGCTTTCCATGTGGAATAACGTAGGTATCTTCCGCGAAGAAAAGAAAATGGAATTAGAATTAGAAACTTTGAATCGTTTGATTGAAGAATATAAAACTTGCTACGTTGGCGATACTAACCGTACGTTCAATATGGCTTTCGTAAACTACATCGAAGTAGGTAGCTTATTAACAGTGGCTAAAGCTGTTACTTTGGGCGCTCTTCGTCGTAAAGAAAGTCGTGGTAGTCACCTTCGTGAAGACTTCGCGAAACGTGATGATGCTAACTTCTTAAATCATACTGTAATTAAACTTAAAGAAGATGGCGAATACGAAGTGGGTCAGAGTGAAGTTGTAATCACTCGCTTCGAACCAAAAGAAAGGACGTACTAAGATGAGACAGATTACTTATAATATCCATCGTTATAATGAAGGTCGCTCCTATGTACAGACCTATTCCTTTGACTATGAACCAGATCGTACAATCCTTTGGGGCCTTCAAAAAATTAAAGATACTATCGATCCAACCTTAACATTCATCGCTGCTTGCCGTAGTGCTGTTTGTGGTGCTTGCTCCATCAAAGTTAATGGTCAAGCTATGCTTGGTTGTGAAAGTAAAATTGATGATATTACTGAACGTTTTGGTAGTGATACTATCGAAATCGCACCAATCGGTAACTTCGATGTAATCCGTGACCTTGCTGTTGATTGGGAAGCTAAAGTTAACCGTCTTAAAACAGTGGCTCCATGGATTTTCA
The DNA here is from genome assembly GCF_900460315.1 of Veillonella criceti. NCBI lineage: Bacteria > Bacillati > Bacillota > Negativicutes > Veillonellales > Veillonellaceae > Veillonella > Veillonella criceti. The sequence goes on from NZ_UHIO01000001.1 coordinate 1,727,494, forward strand.
TGAAACCTGAATTCAATCGTGATATGGGTTCCCGTCAAACTCCAGAAGATTTCAAAAAATTTGTTACTAACACAGAATGTATCCTTTGCGGTTGCTGTGCTTCCGAATGTAACAAATTGTCTGCAAATCGTGAAGACTTCTTGGATCCATATGTTTATACAAAAGCAAATCGTTTTGTTCAAGATTCCCGTGACGTTGCACCAATGGCTCACGTAAATCCTGCTTTTGAAAATGGTCTTTGGAAATGCGTTCATTGCATGAACTGTATTTCCCGTTGTCCAAAACATTTAAAACCAGCTAAAGATATCTCTGAACTTCGTGCAGTAGCTACTAAAGCTGGCTTAACTAATAAAGGTACTCGCCATGCACTTGCATTCCGTGATGACCTTATTAAAACTGGCCGCTTGAACGAAGTAACAATGAGTCTTAAAACAGATGGTCTTGTAGATTCCGCAAAACAAGGTCTCTACGCTATGCGTCTCTGGGCACATGGTAAGATTAATCCTCTTGAACTTGTAGTTCCACACAAACCAGTTCAAGGTATTAAGGATGTGCGCACCATTGTTAAAGCAGCAGAGGAGGCAGAAAGATAATGAAATACGCATTTTTCCCTGGTTGTGTACTTGAAGGTGCCGCCAAAGAAGATTTTATCGCCACTGTTGCGGTTGCTAAAAAATTAGGCATTCAAATTGAAGAATTAGAAGGTTGGACTTGCTGCGGTGCGTCTCATGTTCAAGACGTTGATCCATTAGCAGTTCTTGCTACGAATGCTCGTAATATTGCTTTAGCTGAAGCACAAGGCGTTCAGTTAATGACAGTTTGTAACACTTGTACGTTGATGCTTCGTGAAGCTAAAAACGAACTTGATCGTGACGAAACTCAACGCGCTCGCGTTAACAATATTTTAGGTCAAGCTGGCTTAAAATATAAAGGTACTAGCGATGTAACTCATTTCTTATGGGTATTGATTCGCGACTATGGTTTGAACAACCTTAAAGCTAAAGTTGTAAAACCTTTAAGTGGTCTTCGTGTAGCTGAATACTATGGTTGCCATCTTCTTCGTCCAGCTGAAGAAACTGGTTTTGAAGATTTCCAAATCCCAACTAGCTTAGCGGATGTAATTAAAGCTATTGGTGCTACACCAATTGATTTCTCCCGTAAACTTGATTGCTGTGGTTTCCATGCTGTATATCCAGCTCATGATTCTGTAATGCAGATGACTGGTTCCATCAATGCTGATGCAGCTAAAGAAGGGGCTGACTGTGTAGTAACACCTTGCCCACTTTGTCAAATGCAGCTTGATATGTTCCAAAAAGAAGCAAAACAATACGTTCCAAACGACAAAGATATGCCTATCATTCATATGAGCCAATTAATTGGTTTAGCTTTAGGCATTAGCCCTGCTGAACTTGGTATGACTAAACGTCATATGACTAGCACTGTTGCTTTGAACCGTTTTGTAGGTGCATAATTGCATATGTTTAGGTAATACAGGCCTTCATTAGATAGCTTGTACCTATAGAAAGCCCCTGTTCATCTTTGGTGAACAGGGGCTTTGTCGTGTATATGGGGTATGAAATGGAAACGAATGGCCTTGTTAGTTATATGAGTTGTTAAAATCCTAATTCTTCATTAATAATAATAATTTCCATGGTATCCATATTGCGCATCTTTTTATAATAAATTGTTAAGGCGTTACAAATACGATCTGGGGAGGCACAGTCATAGCATTTATCTTGACGAAGGGCACAAGGATTTTTAGAATATTTTTTGTTTTTCACAACATTTTGTGGAGCTGCTACATTACGCGCACGATAAATAGCAGAACTTAAATCAGGGGTGATTTTATTAATTCCTAAGACAAAGAATACTTCTTCAGAACCAAAGAGCGAGCAGGCTACACGATTGCCGGTACCATCAATATTGACCATTTCGCCAGTCTGTGCTAATGCATTAACAGAGGTCAAAAAAACATCTCGTTGCATGGTACGCAATGCAGTTTGGCGGAAGGTTTCACCTTCTAGTGGGCGATGAATATCTGTAATTTCTTTATTTTGCGGTTCTAGGGCCTCAAAGACTTGTAGTTCCTGTAAGGTTCGAGAATCACCAATGGCAACGCGTTTATTTTGAATACGCGATTTTAAATATTCAACCGCTTCAGCGCCGGTTTCAAAATAGTGAGGTACAAAATTATTGCGTTTTAAGTTTGCTAGTGTTTTATTTATATCAATAGGGGTCTCCGATAAATCGGGATGAACGATTGCGTGAATTGTTGTTTCTGTATTAGCCATAGTAGCCCACTCCTTTATTGAATTGTTCTTTGGTATAGATTCATTGTAACATGTATGAGGACACAGGACTATGGTAAAGGTGTTTTTTCATGTAAAATTTAGGTCGATTCGGTATAGTGCTCATAGGTAGATTACACAGAAACTAAGAAAACATGTTATAATATGGATGAATTAAGTCAATAAGGAGAAGAACCATGAATTGGAAAAAAGTATTACTGGTAGCAACTGTATGTACTGCATGTACGATGGGAGTGAGTCAAGCGGACAGTCGTTTAGCTGATGTGAAGCCCACTGATTGGGCCTATCAGGGGATACAAACTTTGGTGAAACATGGAGCTATTACAGATACTAAAGGGTTAAATTTAAATGGCCAAGTATATACTCGTTATGAATTAACCCCTTTAATTGCTGATATAGTAGAAAAACGCGAACAGATGAATGATAATGATAAAAATATTGCTATTCGTTTGTATAGTGAGTTTCGTGATGACTTAATGCAGTATAATCGAGATCAAGAGATTAAAGAGGAAATAAAAGCAGGTAAGCGAGATGAAAGTGCTGCCGCCAATGGTGAAACACCGGCTTTGACGAAGGAAGAGATTGCGGAACGGATGAACTCGTTTGAAGTGGATCACAGTCGTGTAAAAACCGGTGGTGATGTGCGACTTCGTTTTGGCAAGGGGGGAAAAAATGACTATCGAGCTCGTGTAGGGATAGTCATTGGCGGTGGTAATGTAGCAGCCCCTGATGCTTTATTTGATAAAGCAGGCCGTCGTGCTATTGAAGAAGCTGATAAAGAGGCTGAAAAGTCTAGAGAGCAGTTCGCTAAAAATCGTGCGCGTATAGAAGCTGAAGAAGCAAAGAAAAAAACGGAAGAAGCAAAGGAAAAAGCGGAAGCTGATGCTGTAAACAATGAAACTAAGGCGTAAGTTAAGCTAACATAAGACAGTAACCATTTTAATTGTGTGTTTAGGTTACTTGCGGTTATCTTGCTTATATTAACTAGCCGATTAGTAATCAAATACTATAGATAGGGAATGGTGAAGTGTATGTTTGTGAGTCGTATTAAAGAGAAATTGAACACGGTCCATCAACAGGGCATGCAAGTGTCAGAAGTATTTCGATATATTGGACCTGGGATTATTGTAACGGTAGGATTTATTGATCCAGGTAACTGGGCGGCGAATTTAGCAGCTGGCGCTATGTTTGGCTATAATTTGTTGTGGGTGGTTACATTATCTACAATTATGCTAATTTTATTGCAACATAATGTGGCCCATTTAGGGATTGTAACAGGTCGTTGTTTATCGGAATGTGCGTATGATGCATTGCCACGGTGGCTGTCGAGTATTCTGTTGAGTACCGCTGGGTTAGCAGCGGCTGCTACGGCACTGGCAGAGTTTATTGGTGCTGCCATTGCGCTTAAAATGCTCTTTGGCATCCCTCTTTTTATAGGGTCGATTCTGACAGCGATTATTTGCACGGGTATGCTCTTAACAAATTCGTATAGTAAGCTTGAAAAAGTTATAGCTGGGTTTGTATCACTCATTGCATTGGCCTATTTGGCTGAGTTGTCTATGGTAGATGTTGACTGGGCAGCATCTGGCCTTGGGTGGGTAAATCCAACATTACCTAATGAATCCATGCTTGTTATTTTGAGTATTTTAGGGGCTGTTATTATGCCTCATAATTTATTTCTTCATTCTGAAATTATTCAGAGCCGTGAATTTAATAAAGCAGACCCTGCTGTTATGCAAAAACGTTTGCGGTATGAATTTTTAGATACGATTTTTTCTATGGGCATTGGTTGGGCTATTAATTCGGCGATGATTATTTTAGCAGCGGCTACATTTTTCCAACAGGGAATTGTAGTGGAAGAGCTAGAACAGGCTCAGGAATTATTAGTGCCCTTGATAGGTCCTTCGGCGGGGGTTATTTTTGCACTCGCTTTATTATTTGCTGGTTTTGCATCATCCGCAACCGCTGGTATGGCTGGCGCGAGTATTTTTGCTGGTATGTTTGGTGAATCTTATGATATGAAAGATTTTCACAGTCGTATAGGTTTAGCTTTGACCTATGTGCCGGCATTAGTTCTGATCTTGTTTATTCAAGATTCCTTTAAAGCGTTATTGATTTCACAGATGTTCTTGAGCTTACAGTTGCCATTTACTATTTTCTTGCAACTGTATTTAACTGGCTCTGCTAAAGTGATGGGGGCTTATAAAAATAAACCATCCACCGCGATTATGTTGTGGATTATTGGTATTGTTGTGACAGGTATGAACATTTATTTATTGTTTGAAGCGTAATGAATAGGAACGCCCTTCGTGTATAAAAAGAGGGGTGTTCTTTTTGTATTATAGGAGTAGGCGTTGGCATACTCTGTAGCGTATAGTAATTTATCTGGAAACTATGCTATAATTATGTAATTAATGGGAAAATATGAGCGCTTTTTAGCAATTGTATATTAATTCTTTCCGTGTCATGATTTCATTTGTAAATAGGAGGTAATAACTATGGCAGATGTTCTTCGTTCTGACTATGAGGAAATTGTTGAAGATGTGTCGATTCAGCTACAATCTCAATTGAATGCAGCTGAGTCGGGAACAATTATAGATTTATTTCAAAGTGATACGTTGGATCCAGCGCAGAATTTATTATTCTTTGGGGCAGCGGAACGCGCGTTATTAGACTACCGTAAAGGTCATAATAAAAAGACGGTATTTGTTCGCGTACAGCCTGAAGGCTTGTCGACAGCTGAACCCGTAGCGACACCAGTAAGCGCTTTGTTAGATCGTTTGATTTTGCGTCGTATGGACGAATTCATGCATGATAAAGTGTTTGTAGAAGATATATATTATGATGGTGAACAAATCGTTTATAGTGGTGCTGGTTTAAAAAATCGTCATGTTGTGCTAGTTATAGATAGTATTGATGAAGGGTCGCCTTATTTGTCAGAAGTGATGTCCCTTTGTGAAGAAATGAAGGCAAAATTTATTGTGGCACTGCCATTAGTGATTTGGAGCCAAGCTGTGCAAGAACGCTTAGCGGCTGAGTTAAACGAAGATGGTGACAATCAACAGGGGATTGAAATTAATGAAAATACTCCTGTCTCCTAGTAAAACTAAGACTTTACAGGGCACACCAAAAGCTGCGTTATTTCAGGCAGCTATGACGGATGCTATTATTGATCATTTACAAACATTGACTGTTTCTGAGTTGGGCAAAGCTTTGAAATTAGCTGAACCTAAAACAGAGCCTTTAGTGGCATTTTATCAAAACTATAGAAACGAACCGTCGGGGACTGCGATTGAAAGTTATAATGGGTTAGCATTTAAGAACTTAGCTTGGAATCAATTAAGTGAAACCGCACAGGCTTTTGGTGCTCGTCACATCTACATTTTATCGGCGTTATATGGCTTGGTGAGTCCGTTAAGTCCTATAAAAGAATATCGTCTTGATTTGGTGGACCGCATATTTCAAAAAACTGCGCCTGCAACGGGCTTGCTAGCAGGTTGTAAGTCGTTATATGAGCTCTGGAAAAAGCCTGTTACGGAGGCGTTAGTTAAGGAAGATTGGCTACTTAATTTAGCCTCTAAAGAATATTATAAATTGGTAGACCATCCGCGTATGGTAACGGTGGAGTTTCTAGAATTAAAACAAGGTGTATGGAAACAGCTCAGTACATCGTCGAAACAGATGAGGGGGCAATTGGCCCATTATATGGTGGCGCAGGAAGCAACCTCTTGGCACGAATTACCACAGCAAATTGGTGAATTTACGCGTGTGACTGAATTACCAACGAGTTTGCATGAACCATTGCTTGTTGAATATCGACGCCATAGCTAAAGGGGCTGTTAGGTTTACCTGTAATTAGTTGATTTGACGGATTAAGTAATCATTAAAGTTAGTTTATAAAGATAAGAGAGAACAACAAGAGTGACTATGACAGTACAAGATATTTTAAAGAAAGACTTGGTCGGTTCTGATACGTTAACCGTGGAAGAATTGCGCTTCCTCATGAGTGTTACGGATGAAGCCGATTTGCAAGCTATTTATAAAAAGGCTTACGAGGTAAAAGCTCACTATGTTGATAAAGTGGCGTACTATCGTGGTCTTATTGAATTTTCCAATCGGTGTATTAAAAATTGCGAGTATTGTGGAATTCGGCGTGAAAATGATAAGACGGAACGCTTTGATATGAAGCGGGATGATATTATAAAGATGGCGCAGTGGGCTTATGATCATGAATATGGATCTATTACCTTACAGTCTGGTGAACGTAGTGATGAAGCCTTTGTAGACTATGTGGTAGAACTAATTCGTGATATTAAAGCCATTGGTGATGGTTCACTGGGGATTACTATGTGTGTCGGTGAACAGTCAGAAGAAGCGTATCGTCGTATGGTGGAAGCAGGCGCTAGTCGCTATTTGCTTCGAATCGAAACGAGTAATCCTACACTATATAGTAAGATTCATCCAAATGATGAATTACATTCTTTTGAAACGCGCGTGGCCTGTTTGAAGAGCTTACGTAAAGTAGGTTTTCAAGTGGGCACGGGTGTTATGATTGGCTTACCCTATCAGACGGAAGAGGATTTGGTGAATGATATCTTGTTCTACCGTGATATGGACATTGATATGATTGGCATGGGGCCGTATGTAGTGCATCATGACACGCCACTAGGACAAGAAGCATTAGCCATGGGACTTGATGATCAAGAAGGAAAACTACGTCGTATTCAATTAGGTCTTAAGATGATTGCGTTAACACGTTTATTCTTAAAAGATGTAAATATTGCAGCAACGACAGCTTTGCAGGCTCTTGATCCATTGGGCCGTGAAAAAGGATTAGCTGCAGGGGCTAATATTTTGATGCCAATTATAACCATTCCTGAACATCGTGCTAAATATTTATTGTATGATAATAAGCCTTGTGTAGATGATAATGCCGATAAATGTAAAGATTGCTTGACGCGCCGTGTCATGTCTATTGGTGATATGGTAGGTTGGAAACAAAATGGTGATTCTAAACATTATGGGAAACGAACAGGGTTGTATTAAGTAAACAAAAGGGACTATAACAAATGATAGTAAAATGGCTACTATTATCGTTATAGTCCCTTTTGCGTGTTCACTAGTGAATATTGAAGAATAAAAGAGTATATTTGTTGATATAATCATATGATTAGTAATTTATTTATAATGGCATAAAAAAGAGGCAGAAAACACTAGTACAGTGTTTTCTGCCTCTTTACTATAGGTTTTTATTAAGAATTTTTTACAACAGGGGTGATTTCAGATGTACAATGTGGACAACGAGTTGCATCTTCAGCCACTTCTTGTTTACAGAATGGGCAAAGGGTTGGATCTTCTTTAACTTCTTCTTTCTTAGGGAATAAGCGATTTACTTGTTTGATTACTAAGTAAATAGCAAATGCGACAATTAAGAATTGAATTAGAGAGTTTAAGAAGCTACCGTATGCGATAACTGGAATACCAGCGGCTTTGGCTTCAGCTAGAGTAGCTGCTTGTTCGCCGGTTAAACTGATGAAGAAATCAGAGAAGTCTACACCGCCAAGGATTAAGCCGATAGGTGGCATAATAATATCGCTTACTAATGATGCTACGATTTTACCGAAAGCAGCACCAATAACAACACCGACTGCCAAGTCAATTACATTGCCACGTAAGGCAAACTCTTTGAAACCTTTAATAAATTCTTTCATTTTCATTCCTCCTAATGATACCCTTACATAGTATATAGCACTTGCTATATGTATGATTTGTTAACTGTATGGTATATATGTATAATTTCTGAAAATAGTATAGCACAACTTATGAGGTAATGTATACAGGAAAATTTATAAATTTCGATATAAAGTATTACCACTATTAAGTGCCTATTTTATAAGGTGTTTTATGTTAGGTAATGATGTAATATTTTTGATATATATGGTGAAACCGTCACTGTTTGAGAGAGCTAGTGACGGTTTCGTAGCTTGTTTAATTGTTAACCTTCTTTGAGATAGGCGTCAACCATTTGCCTACTATATAAGTAAGACAAGCAATAGTAATCATTACAGGGAAGGTTGTGCCTAAGGGCGTTTCATAAGTGAGTACATTACGATATAATATAAAACCTAGTAGCCAAAGGACTAAGTTAGGAAGGTAAAATTTACGCCCAGATGCATCCTGCTTAAGGAGAAAGTATTGGGTAAAGAGAATCGCAATCATGGGCGTGAATACAGAACCAATAAGAAATAGGAAGTTTTCATATTCTGTCATTGGTATGAAAATGGCCAAGATAATGCCAATTATTGTAAAGATAATAGCTGTTGTTTTTTCAGATAATTGGGGCCAAATGCTAATGGCACTTACACCCGCTGAAAAGGCATCTAAGTAGGTTGTAGTGACTGTAGCAAAGATAATGATAAGGAGAGGCCAGAGGCCGAGACCTGTTTTTAACATGACGGCGGCAATGTCGGTTTCACCAGCATAAAGGGCGGAACCAAGACCAATTACATACATCCAAATGCTAACAATTGTATAGGTTATGGTACTCAGTATAGTGGCAGCTACAGGCCGTTCAGCATGGCGCGTATAGTCAGAGACTAAGGGCAACCAAGATAAAGGCATCGCCGTAGCTAATTCAACAGCAGCGCCAAAAGATAGCGTTTGCTCATCATTTAATTGTAAGGTAGTAGCTATAACTGATTGGGGATCAAAGATAATAAAACTGAGCCAAACTGTGAGGATAAATAATAATGTAACAGCTACAAGGTTTAGTCGAGTTAAATTGGTGAAACCTAGTAGCAACCAAAGTATAATAAGTCCGCCAATAATGAGAGACCAGATAGTAGTACTCAATGGATAAATGGCATCTGTCGCAGCTGCGCCAGTTATAATCATAACGGTTGTCCAGCCAATGAGTTGTAATACGTTAGCGAGGGCAAAACCTGAAGCGCCTGTATGACCAAAGCCAATACGTACTGTTTCCATAGCACTACGTTCTGTTTGCGCACCAATAAGTCCAGCTAAGAAAAATAGACAGCCCCCAATTAAATGACCTAGAATAATAGCCCATAGACCTTGGCTAAAACCTAATGGTGCAAAGAGGGTACCAGTAAAAATTTCAGCGATAGATAAGGCAGCGCCAAACCATAATAAGCTGTGTGATAAAAGTTTTGTTTTTGGTGTAGTTGTTGTACTCATAGAATACCCTTTCCAACGGCCTTTGTTGGTAGGGGTATGAGAATTTAGGACCTACCAATTATAAGGTATGTTGTTGTAAGTTCTGTAAGGCTCCGGTACGACGTAATGTGAAGAGCAAAATTCCAGCCAATAGGGAGCCACCTATGGTAGAAACCAAAAAAGGAACCACGTAAGTATAAAACGCTATTTGTCCGGCTGTTTTACCAAGCACTAAAATGGCTAATGGATAAGCAGATAAACCACCTAAAATACCAGTACCGAAGACTTCGGCCCCTAAGGTGAGTAATAGACTGCCTGTCCGATGATATACAAGGCCGGCCAAGAGGGCACCAAACATGCTACCAGGATACGCTAAAATACTCCCTAAACCGAGTAATAGACGTAGTGTACTGGCACAAAAAGCAACGCTAACGCCGGCATAACGGCCTAAGAAAACAGCGCAGAGAATGTTGACCATATGTTGTACAGGCGCACATTTACTAATTCCTACAGGAAAGGAAAAGGTACTGCCTACAACAGCTACGGCGATTAATAAACTAGCTATGGTTACTTTTTTTACATTACTTGAAGATGAATTCATTACAAACTCCTGTAGCGGTCGAGACTGATTGGTCTCCTCTCACGCCGGAACACGGCTTCCCATCGCTGTAATGACAACTGTCGGGCGCTCCCCCGCCAGTTGGTCTTTTCAGACTATATAAAAAACAGAGGTACCAAATACGGTACCTCTGTAAGAGTTTTTGTCGTCTATAACATCTTCCTACGACGGCATTATCCGTATCAGGTATAAGGGTCGAAGTTAGATGACTTCCTCTCAGCCTACATTCATAAGCTCCCCTGAAATTTCTATGGTGATTATAGCACAGCTTAGTATGATTGTGCAACTGAAATTGTGTGCTTTACAGGAATTGATGAGTATGCTATTATAAGACAATCATTTAAATATGTATCTGCCACCGGGTAGAGTGCGTAAGCATGTTGTGCATATCAGTAGGTCTTAGAAGATATGTATAATGTGTTTTTTTATTTTATAAGGGCATTGATAATTTGAGATAGAGGAGAGGCAGTATGAATCTTGTATTTAAGAAGATTACCACAGATGATATTGCAAAATTACAACAAATTGCTAAGGATACATTTAGAGAAACCTTTGGTCATCACAATACAGACGCTGAATTAGCGGCGTATTTCAATACAGCCTTTAGTCATGAGACCTTGACTAAAGAGGTACTGAATCCAGAATCTCAGCATTACTTTGCCATTTTAGATGGCACCATAGCAGGGTATTTGAAATTAAATCAGGGGGCGGCCCAAACAGAACAAGAATTAGAGAATGCCTTTGAGGTACAACGCATCTATGTGTTGCAAGCGTTTCAGGGGCAAGGTTTAGGAAAATTCTTGTTTGAAAAAGCACTACAATTGGCCTGTGAAACTGATTGCGAATGGGTTTGGTTAGGCGTTTGGGATCAAAATTATAAAGCACAACGTTTTTATGCGAAATATCAATTTGAACGCTTTGGTGAGCATCAGTTTCCCGTGGCAGATAAAGTAGATACGGATTGGTTATTGCGCCGTTCGGTCGCATCGTTGCAGGCACAATTTGGAAATAAATAAAAGAAACCCTTATTCTAGGGCATATAATCCAGCAGGTCAGCTTGGTTATACGCGCTATGAATAAGGGCTTTTTTATAAGTAGGGAGAAATTTTATAATTAGTCTTTTAGTGGTTTTTTTAGAATAGCTAACAGAAGTGCTGTTACTACAGAACCAATGAGAATAGCACCTAAGTACATTAATGGATTACCGATTGTAGGTACTACGAAGATACCACCATGAGGAGCTCGTAAAGTGCATTCAAAGGCCATAGATAATGCACCAGCTACAGCGGCACCGATAATACAAGATGGGATTACGCGAATAGGATCAGCGGCAGCAAAAGGAATAGCGCCTTCTGTAATAAAGGATAAGCCCATAATGTAGTTTGTAATCCCTGATTTTCGTTCAGCAGGGGTGAAACGATTTGGGAAGAAGGTTGTGCAAAGCGCGATAGCTAATGGAGGAACCATACCACCTGCCATAACAGCGGCCATGACGCCATATTCGCCGGTAGCTAATAAGCCAGTGCCAATTACATAGGCTGCTTTATTAACAGGGCCACCCATGTCAACAGCCATCATACCAGCAAAGATTAAGCCGATAACCACACGACTACTTGTGTTCATACTTTTTAAGGCATTCATTAAACTCTCGTTTAAAGCACCTACTGGTGGGTTAATGATGAAGGTAATAATAATACCCATGAGAAGAACACCAAGTACGGGATAGAGTAATACAGGTTTGATACCTTCTAATGTATGTGGTAAACCAGAGAAGGCTTTTTTCAATAGAAGCATTAAATAACCAGCCACAAAACCAGCTAATAGTGCTCCTAAGAAACCAGATCCCCCAGCATTGGCTAGATAGCCACCGACAAAACCAACAGCCAATCCTGGGCGGTCAGCAATACTCATGCCGATGAAACCAGCTAATACAGGAAGCATGAAACTAAAGGAAGCACCACCAATTTTCATAAAGAAGGCGGCTAGTTCTGTACCAGAACCGAATTTACTTGGGTCAGCTGGATTAAAATCATCAAATAGGAAGGCCAGTGCAATAAGAATACCACCGCCAATAACGAACGGGAGCATGTGAGAAACACCGTTCATTAGATGTTTGTAGATTTGACGTCCAATGCTGTCGTTAGCTGTTACGGTACTACTTGTATTGTCTTCGCCGTTTGCTTTATAAATTGCGGCTTGACCACTTGTGGCCTCTGTAAGGAGTTCTTTGGCTTTATTAATACCATCGGCTACTTTTACTTGGATGAGTGGTTTACCATTGAAACGGGCCATGGGAACACTTTTATCAGCCGCAACAATAATACAGTCTGCTTGCGCAATGTCGTCAGCGGTAAGAGCATCTTTAACACCACTAGCGCCATTTTGTTCTACTTTAATAGAAATACCCATATCAGCGGCTGTGCGGCTTAATGCTTCGGCTGCCATTGCCGTATGGGCAATGCCTGTAGGGCAAGCCGTTACTGCTAGTACTTGATAGTGATTGGCTAAGGTTACATTGGTAGCGGTGTCGGTTGTTTGTGGCGCCGCTGTAGTAGCTGGTGTTACATTTTGTTCAACTATCGCTAAGGCTTCTGTTTCTGTCATTTTGGGTTTGAATTGGTCGGCTTCTTTAACATCGATTAGTGCCAGGAATCCTTCTACCGTTTGTGCTTTAATTAGCGCTTCTTTAAAAGCTGGATCCATGATGAGGGTCGCTAAATTGGCAAGCACCTGCACATGGGTATCCGCTTCACCTTCAGGGGCGGCAATCATGAAAAATAGTCGTGAGGGCTCACCATCAAGGCTTTCAAAGTCCATACCGGCAGGGACGGTCATAGCGGCTAAGCCAGGCGCCTTTACACCAATGCTTTTGGCATGTGGGGTGGCAAGTCCCATACCAAGGCCGGTGGAACCAGATTCTTCACGAATAAGGACATCTTTTATATATTGTTCTTTGTTTCGTAAGTTGCCACTGGCCTCCATTAAATCCGCTAAGTGACAAATGGCTTCATCTTTTGTACTTGGTGAAGCGTTTAATTGAATGGATTGCTTTTTTAATAAGTCCGTAATTTTCATAATTTTCCTCCTACAGTAATGCTTCTATGTCAGCTCGATTAGCTAGCCACTCTTGAAAGGCGGACGCTGAACCAGCGGCGACACCCATGGCAAGGGCTTTATCGTAGTCTCCTTTTGATTCTAGGTAACCGGCTAAGAATCCAGCGACCATAGAGTCACCAGACCCTACGGAATTGACGAGTGTTCCTTGTGGGACTTTTTTGGTACGCACTTGTCCGTGCTCATCTAATAAAATGGCACCATCGCCAGCACGAGATACTAATACATTGCGGGCCCCTTTAGCTTGTAATTGACGAGCGGCCTTAATAATATCTTCTTCCGTTTCAAAGGTAGTATTAAATACACTTTCTAATTCATGATGATTGGGTTTGATTAAGAATGGTTTATAGGCTAATACATTCATGAGTAAGTCTTGTGTGGCATCTACTATAATTTGAATCTTACGAGTTTGTAAGCGCTCCATAATTTGGCGATACATAGTGTTAGGTAATCCTTTAGGGATACTGCCTGATAAGATGAGAATATCACCATCTACTAATGAATCTAATTGCTGATATAGTGTGGCTACGTCCTCTTCAGTAATGGTAGGGCCTTGCGCATTGATTTCTGTTTCACCTTGGCTTTTGAGTTTTACATTTATGCGTGAAGTACCTGTTTTTAAACGGACAAAGGCTTCTTTACAGCCTTCTTGTTTTACTTGACGGATGATTTCGTCACCGGTAAAACCAGCAATAAAGCCTAGGGCTGTATTGTCATGACCAAGATGGCGCAACACGATGGATACATTGATACCTTTGCCCCCCGCTACGATAAAATCATCGTAAGTACGATTGACACCGTTTGGTTGAAAGGTGTGCAGGCGCATGATATAGTCCAAGGACGGGTTAAATGTTACCGTATAAATCATGGTAATACCTCTCTCACTTCTGTATAGGATGAATAGGCGCCTTTTACGTGTGTTGTAATAATAGTCGCACTTTCTAAAGGGGCAAACGTAATGGGGGAAATTTTATCAAACTTAGAAGAATCACATAGAACGTAAGCATGATGACAGTGATGCATAGCTTTTGTTTTAATGGCGGCTTCTGCTGGATCAGGTGTACTATAACCGCCTTTTACACTTACCCCATTCGCCCCAAAGAATCCTTTGGTAAAGTTAAATACGTCTAATTGTTGTAAGGCGGTGTCGCCAATAATCGCACCTGTTACAGCTTTGACTTGGCCACCAAGCAAAATGACCCGGCCGTGTCGCGCAGCTAAGAAGGCGGCATGGGAGGTTCCGTTGGTAACAAAGGTTACATTTTGGGCTTTTACATAAGGTAAAATACGTTCTGTCGTTGTACCGGCATCAATGAATACAAAATCGTGGTCTTCAATGAGACTAGCAGCTTCGCGGGCAATGGCTTCTTTTTCGTCCGTGAATAGATTGGCTTTGGTATTCATGTCAGGTTCTGTAGTGAAATAATCTACATCACAACTGACAGCACCGCCATGAACTTTTTGTAACAAACCTTTGTTATGTAGTTCTGTTAAGTCACGGCGAATAGTGGCCGCCGAAGAATCTAAGTCTTGCACTAATTCTTGGACAGTAACGGCTCGTTTAGTACGAAGTCGATCGAGAATTAAAGATTGGCGTTCTTCAGATAACATGAGTAGCTCCTAACGTTAACATAGATTGTGAAACATTAAATATATTGAAATATAGTAAATAAATATTTATTAATTCTATGAACTTTACATCTTATTTACAATATAATCATAATCAATCATTTAGTCAATAAAAAACAGACAAAATTGAGCAAATGTAATCATTAACAATAAAATTTTTGCAAAAATGCGATAAATGCATAGAGAATATTAAAAAAGTGAATGGAAATTCAAGGCTTGATAATTATTAGTAAACCATACTAAAGTTGTTGGAGTTGACAATAAAAATCTGACATGGTTAAATAACATTGAAATTACTTTATTTAGTATAGTTTATACAGGTAGCGCTAGGTAGGAAGGGATTATATTATGGCACAAGAAGTACAGAGTAAGGGTTTGTTTGTTGTCGGTACAGGTACGGATGTAGGAAAGACATATATAACAGGTCTACTGGTGAAAGCTTTGCGTGAGGGAGGCTATAAAGCTGGTTATTATAAAGCCGCTGTTAGTGGGGCGCCTTCTATTGCCGACAGTGATGCAGGTTATGTCAATAAAGTAGCTAATATGGGGGCTCCTGAGGATACTTTATTATCGTATTTATATGACCATGCTGTATCACCTCATTTAGCGGCTCAGTGGGAAGGCAATCCGGTAGAACAAAGTGTAGTAACGGCTGCTTTTGAAGCGGCTAAAGAGCGTTATGAGTATGTAACGATGGAGGGCAGTGGTGGTATTATGTGTCCTCTTCGCTATGATGAAATTGATCAGATTTTCTTAGAAGATGTGATTCAATGGTTTCATTTGCCGACTGTATTAGTGGCTCATGCAGGGCTTGGTACGATTAATGCGACTGTATTGACGATTGAATATTTACGTGCCCGTCAGATTCCTGTAAAAGGTGTGATTTTAAATTATTACACTAATAGTCCTATGGAACAGGATAATAAGAAAATGATTGAAACATTAACCGGAGTCCCTGTTATCGCTTGTGTACCAGAAGGGGCCAGTGACTTAGGTGTCAGTGCGGATTCATTAGCAACTTTATATGATGAAGTATGATGTGGTACAGAATAACTGAATAATTGGTTAGTTAAGTAGGTAAGTAATTAGGTAGGTAATTGGGTATATTAGGTATTGAAAGAGGCGATTCGTATGAAATCACAAGTGTGGGTAGAAAAAGATTTAGCGCATATCTGGCATCCTTGTTCTCAGATGAAAGATTATGAAACATTGCCACCGATTGTTATTGACCATGGTAAAGGTTCTTATTTGTATGATGTGGATGGTAAAGAATATATAGATATTATCAGCTCATGGTGGTGCAATTTATTAGGCCATTGTAATCCTAAAATTAATCAGGCAATCAAAGAGCAACTAGATACTTTGGAGCATGTTATTTTTGCTAACTTGAGTCATAAACCAGCGATTACTTTGGCTGAAAAGTTAGTTGAAATTTTACCGAAAGGGTTGAATAAATTACATTTTAATGACAATGGTTCGGGGGCTGTAGAATGCGCGCTTAAAGTGGCGTTTCAGTATCAGTACCAGACGGGTCATCCAGAACGACAGAAGTTTATGTGCCTTAGTGAAAGCTATCATGGTGAAACGATGGGGGCTTTAGCTGTGGGGAGTATGGATTTATTTGCTAAAATGTATCAGCCTATGTTGATGGAAACAATTCATACAGAAGCACCTGATTGTTATCGTTGTCCTTATAATAAAACGCGTGAAACTTGTGATTGTGAATGCTTCGTCCATATGGAAGAAAATTTTGCTAAGCATAGTCATGAGTTAGCGGCTGTAATTGTAGAGCCAATTGTGCAAGGTTGCGCAGGGATGCGTATATATCCACCAGCATATCTCAAAAAATTACGCGCTCTTTGTGATGAATATGGTGTATTACTGATTGCCGATGAAATTGCAACGGGGTTTGGTCGTACAGGTAAAATGTTTGCTTGTGATCATGCCGGTATTACGCCTGATATTATGACTATTTCAAAGGCCTTAACAGGTGGTTATATGCCAATGTCCATTATGGCTGTTACAGATGCGATTTATGATGCTTTTTATGCTGATTATTTCGAATATAAAGCGTTTATGCATAGCCATACTTATAGTGGTAATCCATTGGGCTGTGCTGCCGCCTTAGCGACTATTGATATATTGCAACATGATGGTGTTATGGAAGAAGCGAAGGATAAAGCAGTTTTTCTTCATAATGCGTTGCAAGAAGCCTTAGGCAATCATCCTAATGTAGGTGAAATTCGTCACATTGGTCTTATTAATGCCATTGAATTAGTAAAAGATCCTAAGACAAAGGAACCATTACCAAGTAAGGCTCGTACAGGCTATGAAATTTATAAAAAAGCATTGGACAGAGGTTTGTTATTACGGCCATTAGGTGATATTTTATATTTTAATCCAGCTTTGACAACTCGTGAGGACACCTTAGAAGAAGCCATTCGACGGACAGTAGCTTCCTTTGATGATGTGTTGGGTTAATTATTATTAATAATTTGCATTTGCCATAAAAGTAAAATCAGAGTACTCTATATATAGAAAATATTAAATATGATAAAAATTATCAATTTAAAGCTTGTAATTTATTTTTCTATACATAATGTAACGTTAGAAGTGACGTTATATGGAGGACTTTTATGAGCAATACAACAGTAACAAATGTAAATACAAATAATGAAGAATGGCAAGTAGAGCGTGATGCTTGGAATAGTCGGTCCGAATTTTTTGTGGAACTACATGAGAAAATTGAACGAA
Organism: Veillonella criceti; assembly: GCF_900460315.1. Classification (NCBI taxonomy): domain Bacteria; kingdom Bacillati; phylum Bacillota; class Negativicutes; order Veillonellales; family Veillonellaceae; genus Veillonella; species Veillonella criceti. The sequence continues at coordinate 1,745,095 of NZ_UHIO01000001.1, forward strand.
CGGCACAAGTTGACCATTTTATTGATTTTTTAAGGAAACATGATCTACTACCTGCTACTGGTGGGCGAACGTTAGATATTGGTTGCGGTGTAGGTGACTATGCCCTTGGTTTAGCTAAACTTGGCTATAAAGCGACAGGTATTGATTTGTCGAATGGCATGATAGAAGGTGGGCGCCAGTTAGCTGAAAAAGAAAATTTAGATCTTGATTTATATGTAGCTCCTTGGAGTGAGGTAACACGTTTAGCTTTGGGATGGGATAAAGGCTTTGATTTGACCTATAGTTTTTTCTGCCCGGTTATGTTTGATCCACAAAATATTGAGGCGATGACGCGGACGAGTCGTAATAAATGTTTACTCGTTGCTTTTGCGGGTCGTCAAGATACGATAGTTGATGCATTGACGGAACATTTTTATGGTGTTGATGATTTTGACTGGCAAGCTAATATTGACGGTGTTTTACATAGGGTGAAATCTGTTGGTCAAACGGTCAATGTGGAATATATTACGACACCTGAAGAAGAGTTTTTTACAGAAGAAGAAGCCTTACGTTATTTTACAATGCGTCTTCATAGTGAAGAGTGGGGGTCGGTAGAGGCGATGAAAGAAGAAATTTTACCTTTACTTGCGCCATATCGTCAGGCTGATGGACGTATTCGCAATACGTCAGAAGATAAAGTGGCTTGGATTTCGTGGTCTGTGAAATAGGAAATGGCTTGAAATGAGTATTCATTTCAAGCCGTTTTTTAGTATTAATTATATGTTGCTATGCTTATTGTTATATATATTGAGACTTGCAAACTATGACTAAGCGGGTATAATGGTAGTTAGACGAATTTCGATGACTGGAAGAAAGAAGGGTGATTTTATGAAATATATAATGAAAACATTAAGTATATTAGGTTTTGTTGGTATTTTAAGTTTTGGTTTTATGAGTTCTGTTCAGGCTCAAGATTATTGGTACTATGTAGGTGCCGATAGTTATGATAATACATTATCTATTGATAATAGTAGTGTAGATAAAGATGATAAAGTAGCCCAATTATGGATTCGTGTGATGCGACCAGGTGGGGATTATTATTTTGAAAAGATGGAAATAAAGAAAGACACTCATACGATTCAAACGTTAGAAATCCGATATTTTCATAATAATGGGATCCCTTATAATGATGCAGAGTATACGTATGACAAAACGCCTCAAACGGTGACACCAGGTACTATGGGGGAAGATTTATATAAATTAGTGTGGGGTGCCCAATAAACCAATGATATTGCATATCTTTCTGACAACAGTTATGCCAATTCTGCTGCTAGTGTTAATTGGCTATTTTATGGACAAGAAGTTTCATTTAGATTTAGATACGCTAAGTAAAATTAATTTTTATGTAGTAGCACCAGCATTTTTATTTACGAATACGTATAGTTATACGGTAACCGCAGAAAGCGCAGAAGTTGTATGGCTCACGGTGATTGGCTTTATTGCCACTTGGTTAGCAAGTTTAGTTTTTGAAAACGTATTACGTTTAAAAAAAGAAAAGTGTGGTATTTTTCGAAATGCAGTTCTTTTTAATAATTGCGGTAATATAGGCGTACCGTTAATCGTTTTTATTTATTCCAATGATCCGTTTCTACAAAATGGACAACCTATATGGTTACAAGCGGCTATTGCTATTCAAATTGTTGTATTTGTGTGGCAAAATATAGTGACTAATAGTTTTGGTTTTTATTTTGCTGGACAAGGTAAAATGAGTCGGTATGATGCGTTTTTACTTGTTTTTAAAATGCCTATAATCTATGCAGTAGCCGGTGCTTTATTATGTAATTTTGGCGCTGTACCAATTAAAGAAACCTTCTTTTGGCCGGTGCTTATGAATGTAAGTAATGCACTCGTGATGGTAGCGTTATTTACATTAGGCGTTCAACTAGCGCGGACTCCTTTTGACTTCTTTAATCGAGAAGTTATGTGGGGGAGTGCGGTTCGTTTAATAGCGGGCCCTCTCGTCGCTTGGGGGACCATTGTTGCGTATGATATGTGGGTTGAACCTGTATCAACATTAGTTATGCAAGTATTAGTCATTTCAGCCGCCGTGCCTAGTGGTGTAACAACGGCTCTTATTGCAGGCGTTTTAAAAACGGAAACTGAATATGCTACTCAATTAGTAGTGGCTACTACAGTATTATCGGCCGTCACTTTACCAGTAGTGATTATGCTAGTGAAATAAAAAGAATACAGATAAAAAATCCCCTGTGGTGGTGATGCTAGACCATTGTTCGTAAGAACGCCGGTTTTGTCAGCGCCATCGTAGGGGATTTTTATAATTATATTAAATTTTGTACACATAATAGCTAACTAATTTGCTGTATACATCTCGAGGTGCTTACCAATTCCCCATCCATGTAATAATGATTGCATTGATGAAGTCGATTAAGAAGGCACCAACTAAGGATACGATTAACCAAGCTTTAGGGGATGGGCCATATTTTTCAGCTAAAGACTGCATGTTAGCTAAACCATTGGCTGTAGCACCCATAGCAAAACCAATACCACCAACACCAAGCATTACGCCGTCGTAATTTTTACCAAAGAGTAAGAAGTAACCAAGCCATGCAAAAAGAATCATTAAAAGTGTTTGGGCGATTAAGATTACAATCAATGGAAGCGCTAAGTTGACTAATTCGTATAGTTTTAAACTATTAATCGCCATGGTAACATATACAGTAAGCGCTACTTCAGAGACTACGTTTAGACCGCCACCTTGTACACGATAAGCACCAGTGAAGTCGCCAATGTTACGAATAATAGCGGCTACTAACATTGCACCAATATACGCTGGTAAAGTAATGAGTGTATTTAAATAGCCACTTAATACAGCGCCTAAACCAACGCCAACAAATACAAAAGCGGCACCTTTTAATACGCCATTTACATCCGTTGTTTCTTCTTCTTCAAGAATAGACATATCAAATACATGAGGTTCTAATTGGGCCGAGGCCGCTGATTCTTTGTTTTCACTAGCATCGTCTACTTTGTGAGCCCCTGGTGTTTTAATATTATAGCGTTTAATTAAGAATTCACCGAACGGACCACCTAATACAAGGGCTACAACCATACCAAAGGTAGCGGCTGTGATGGCAACCGTTGTAGCACCTTCAATGCCATAGGTTGATTCAAAATAAGGACCAAAGGCGGCAGAGGTGCCGAGGCCACCCATCAAGGACACAGCGCCTGCTAAGATGCCATAGTGAGGATCAATGCCCATAGCACCAGCAATGGTCATACCTAATAGGTTTTGGAAGAAACCTAGTACAGAAGAAATTACTAAATACAGAATGAGGGCTAGACCACCATATTTGATTAACTTTAAGCTCGCCATCATACCGATTGTCGTAAAGAACACTAATAAGGCAACGGTAGACAAGGTATTATCAAAATCTACTTGTAAAATACCATTTACGCGTAAACCAGAGAGTATAAATGCTAATGGTAACCCGCCAATTACAGCGGCTGGTAGACTAAGTTTTTGAAATAAATGAACTTTGTTTTTAATCCAAACCCCAATAAAATACGTTACAAATGCGAGTGCGACAGCTTGTGTACTACTAATTTTGACAGTCAAGATTTCTGCGCCCATAAACAACGCCTCCTTTGAGCATGTGAATGACCCCTTTTTATGGTGAAATGGGGGTTTCATAATACGGATGCGTTGTATTGGATATAGAGTATTAAACCTTAGATTATGAATACGTAAAGCAAATCGTACTATGAAACAAAAATGAGAATTTGAGAAAGTTAATATTCACTGGAAAAGTACTTTCTTACACGTAATTATACGGCTGACTTAATTATACTATGGTGATGGTTAAAAATACAATAGTTTTACGAAAATTTTCTATGTATACAAAATCATGTATACCACTATAGAGTTAATATGCACGGCTTTGCGATGTTTTTATTTTTTATAAAAACTCAAAATATATTCTATATCTTGTGTATTAATTACAATTAAAGTGACTGTTTATGCGCATAATTTCAGAATTAATTCATGAAAATAAACATTTTAGAATACATATGTAATGTAAAAAAAGACAAAATGTAATGCTGTGATAGAAGAAAGTATAGTTACAGTCTCTAATGGCAGTTCTTGTTAGGGTTTGTATCTTATTGGTAGATATGTCATAAAAAGCGTATAATATAAACAAAAATAGCTTATAGATGGACATCTATAAGCTATGAGTTGAATGATTTGAGAAAGGAGTCTTAATATGAGTGAAGTAAGTGAGTTAACTTCAGAACTATCAAGTGCAGCTGAAGCTACTGTATTGCGTAAAATGGCAAAGTTATTATTAGAAGGGGCCGAGCATAAAGCCGAGGAATTAGGCGTGCCTATGGTTATTTCTATTGTGGATGCTCATGGTAACCCTGTTTTATTGTATCGCATGGTAAATGCTCTCTTAGTGAGTACTGACATAGCTGCCGGTAAAGCGTATACAGCGGTTGCCTTTAAATGTAAAACCGCTGTATTGCACGATAAAGTTCAGCCTGGGGCGAATTTATTTCAGGTAGAATCGATGGTATCAAGACGATTGGTAACATTTGCTGGTGGGTACCCTCTCAAGTTAGGCAAGCAAATCATTGGTGGTTTAGGTGTTAGTGGAGGTACGGTAGATCAAGATACCGCTGTAGCGGAAGCGGCTTTAGCTTATATGGAAGCACAGTGTTTAAATAGTTAGGTTAACTTAAGGGGATTATTGTTGATCTAAATATTGCACAAGTTCTAAGAGATATTGTGTGCCAGCCACTAAATCGTCAATATTAATGGCTTCTGCTGGGTTGTGACTGATACCTTTTTCACAAGGGATAAAAATCATACCTACATCAGTATAATCGCCCCAATTCATAGCATCATGGCCAGCGCCACTGGGTAAGGTCATGTAGTTATAATTGCCTTTGTTAGCAACTGTTTCCATAGCATTCAGCATTGTTTTACTCATCATGAGTGGTGTTTCATTGGCTATGAGTTCTAGGTCAATTGGAATCTGGCGAGTATTGCTAATTTCAGTAATAGCAGCTAGAATGTCTTCGGCAACATCAGTTTTAGCTGTATTTGAAATGCTACGAATATCAAGCCCTAAGGTGACTTCACCAGGAATTACATTCATTACGCCAGGGGTAGCTTCAATCACACCTATAGTCGCTACTACAGGTGTAGGTTCATAGGCTTTGGCAATACGTTCGGTTGCTAAAATAATATCAGCTGCTGCACAGAGACCATCATGACGATGTGTCATTGGAGTTGCCCCACTATGCCCCGCCGTGCCGTGAATGTGCACTTTATAGCGCGTAGGGGCGGCAATACCAGTGACAATGCCAAGCTGATGTTTGGTTGTTTCTAGGACGAGGCCTTGTTCAATGTGAAGCTCTAAAAATGCTTTAAGTGGTGTATGATAAGAGCCATGGGGTACTTTTTCAGGATCCATACCACGCTGTTGTAGTACTTCGTAAAGGCTAAGCCCCGTTTTATCGCTTAGTTGGATGAGTCGTTGTTTACTTAGTTGACCACGCATAGCTTGACTACCAAGGGTGGCAGAGCCAAAGCGGCTGGATTCTTCACACATAAAGAGGGCAATATCAATAGGTGATTCGAGGCGCTTATTAGATGTTTGTAAGGCTCTTACGACCTCAATGGCGGCTACAATACCAGCCAGGCCATCGTAGTGTCCACCTTGGGGGACGCTGTCTGTATGAGAACCTATCATGATGGCTGGTGCACTAGGATTTAACCCTTTATAGCGTCCTACTACATTGCCGAAGTTATCATATTGTATAGTGAGTTTCAGTTCTTTTAGGCAATCAATTAGATACGCCCGTCCTTGCCAATCTTGTTCAGTAAAGGCAACACGGTTAATGCCAGGAATACCTTCGATTGTACTGAGGGCATGCATTTGATTTAGATGTTGTTGGAGACGGTCTTTGTGTATCATACTAACTCCTTTGGTTTTAATGTAGTAAACGGTATGGTAGTTATAGCTATTATATGATAGTTTATATATCATATGTCATATAATGTATAAGCTATTAATTATAAAATTCAAATTATATAAAAAAGCAGTATTTAATTCATGTAAAATATGTCGTTATGGCGGAAGTGATTGAAAAGCAGGCCTTGGTGGCCTCAGCCTTTCAATCCGTCAAGTTTACGGCGTAAAGAATTAAATACTGCTTTTATTATTTATATTTTCTCCGATAAGAATGTGGTGTTTCAGACGTGGCTTCTTTGAAGACTTTGCAGAAGTAACTAGGGCGGTTATAGCCAAGATTACGAGCAATGGATTCGATGGAAGAGTCTGACCCACGGAGCATGAGTTTCGCTTGGTCTAGTTTACGTTCATTAATATATTGTACTAGCGAGAGCCCCACTTCTTGTTTGAAAATCTTAGACAGATACGATTCGCTTAAATATACATGATTAGCAATATCTCGCAAAGATGGATTATGGCATAAATTTTTATCGATGTATGTCAAGGCTCGTTTAATCTCTGGTCGATAGTTGGTTTTCATCTGCTGACAACTACTACAATTAGTGCTTTGTAATTCCGGTAAATCAAGACTCATGTTGAGGATATCTGGAAAATGATGTCCAGCCATGAGATTCAATACTTTAGTCGCGCTAGTGATTTCTTCTGATGAGTAGGTTGGTAATTGGCGATAGTAGCTTTTTAGCGTACTATCGTTATGCCATTCGCTACGTGCCGTAATTAAAGGCATTTGGGAATCAGTAGCGATAGTTTGTCCCGCTACGATATAACCTAGTAGATGGCCATTATGAATGATAGGCACAGAAATATCAATAATACCTGCATGACAGCGATAAGCTGAAGGACACCGCCCTTTAGACGCTTCCAGTCCACCATAGGCATCACAATAGGCACAAAGGCGCGATAAGGTTGGATGACTGCGAACATATTTGCAGAACTTACTAAAATTATATTTGTTAGAGAGGACTCGACCACGTAGGTCTACATATACGGCCGCTAAGTCCGTAATGTTAGTAAAATCGCGCATGATTTCATTAACCATGCTTGATTCAGTCTTAAAATTATTGGTTGGCACCGTTGCCACCCCCTTTTTTTCTGTTGTATGGGCGTACAAACAAAATAAAAAAAGATTGAAAAGTAGTAATAATTAAAATGATAAAAAATCATGATGAATACAGAACTTACTATAATTTTATGACTTTTAATAATTATTATTATAACAAAAAATTGTTATTTGCAGAATAAAATAATAAAATTTAGCAAAAATGTGTTAAAAAATAGGATACTGTTATTTTGTATACTATTTTTATACAGAACCGCAATATTTGTGGTAGAAAAATAGGATTGCGCCAAAGATAGGAGATGAATTGTATGTCGCAAGAAGCATTGGGCATGGTTGAGACGAAAGGCTTAGTAGGAGCTATCGAAGCAGCAGATGCCATGGTAAAAGCTGCTAATGTATCATTAGTTGGCACTGAAAAGATAGGATCTGGTTTGGTAACTGTTATGGTACGTGGTGATGTAGGTGCTGTTAAAGCCTCTGTAGATGCAGGTGCGGTAGCGGCAGAACGAGTTGGCCAAGTGGTATCTACTCATGTTATTCCACGGCCTCATAGTGAAGTGGAACGCTTGATCTTAAAAGAGAAAGGTGATGCGTAATGAGTAATACGGAGCAAATGGTAGACGAAATTCTAAAGCGTGTTTTAAGTAAGGCTGATAATTTGTCAGCTACATCTAACAAGCAAAGTGAAAACAAAGGAGCGGAACAAGTTATGGCGAATAGTTGCAGTTTAACAGAATTTATCGGCACAGCTAAATTCGGTGACACAATTGGTTTAGTAATTGCTAACGTAGATCAGCAAGTGTTAGACGCTATGAAATTGACTAAAAAATATCGTTCTATCGGTGTTGTTGGTGCTCGTACTGGTGCTGGCCCTCACATTATGGCAGCTGATGAAGCAGTAAAAGCAACGAATACTGAAATCGTAAGTATTGAATTAGCGCGCGATACTAAAGGCGGTGCTGGTCATGGTTCTTTAATCATCTTTGGTGGCGATGATGTATCCGATGTAAAACGGGCTGTAGAAGTTACCCTTAAAGAAGTGGAACGGACTTTTGGTGATGTATATGGCAATGAAGCAGGTCATATTGAATTACAATATACGGCGCGCGCTAGTCATGCGATTAATACCGCATTTGGGGCTCCTGAAGGTAAAGCCTTTGGCCTTATTGTAGGTGCACCAGCAGCGATTGGTGTAGTTATGGCCGATGTAGCTGTTAAAGCGGCTAATGTAGATGTAGTTGGCTATGGTTCACCAGCTAGTGGCACAAGTTTCTCCAATGAAGTTATTTTACAAATCTCTGGTGATTCCGGTGCTGTTCGTCAAGCCGTTATTACAGCTCGTGATGTAGGTAAAGAATTATTAGGTACTTTGGGTAGTGAACCTAAAAATGATGCCCCTTCTTATATCTAACCCTTATACAGAAAGGAAGCTTGAAATATGAGATCAAAACGTTTTGAAGTATTAAGTCAGCGCCCTGTTAATCAGGATGGATATGTAAAAGAGTGGGTAGAAGAAGGCTTTATAGCTATGGAATCCCCACAAGATCCAAAGCCTAGTATTCGGATTGAAAATGGTAAAATTGTTGAACTTGACGGTAAACGCCGTGAAGATTTCGACTTAATCGATACATTTATTGCTAATTATGCAGTTCGTTTAGAACGAGCTGAAGAAGTTATGGCTATGGATTCCCGTCAAATTGCTAATATGATTTTGACGCCAACTGTACCTCGTAGCGAAATTGCTAGCCTAGCTAAATCGATGACACCAGCTAAGATGGTAGAAGTAGTTAGCCATTTTAATGTAGTTGAAATGATGCAATGTATGCAGAAAATGCGTGCCCGTCGCACCATGGCTAATCAGGCGCATGTAACGAATGTTAATGACAACCCGGTTCAAATTGCCGCTGATGCAGCCGAAGGGGCATTCCGCGGGTTTGCAGAAGAAGAAACGACAGTAGCAGTTGCTCGTTATGCGCCGCTAAATGCTATTAGTATTCTTGTTGGTTCTCAAGCTGGTCGCCCTGGTGTATTAACGCAATGCTCCTTAGAAGAAGCGACTGAATTAGAACTTGGTATGCGCGGTTTTACAGCGTATGCAGAAACTATTTCAGTATATGGGACGGAAGATGTATTCACTGATGGTGATGATACACCATGGTCTAAAGCATTTTTGGCCTCAGCCTATGCTTCTCGTGGTTTAAAAATGCGGTTCACTTCTGGTACAGGTTCTGAAGTACAGATGGGCCAAGCAGAAGGTAAATCCATGTTATACCTTGAAACTCGTTGTCTCTACATTACTAAAGGGGCTGGCGTACAAGGTATCCAAAATGGATCTGTAAGTTGTATCGGTATTCCAGCAGCGGTACCATCGGGGATTCGCGCTGTTATTGCGGAAAACTTAATTGCGGCTATGCTCGATCTTGAATGTGCGTCTAGTAATGACCAGACATTCAGTCATTCTGATCTACGTCGTACGGCTCGTACTCTTATGCAATTCTGTCCGGGTACTGACTTTATCTGCTCTGGTTATAGCTCCACACCAAACTATGACAACATGTTTGCTGGTTCTAACTGGGATGCAGAAGACTATGATGATTGGACAATTATTCAACGTGACCTTAAAGTCAATGGTGGCTTGAAACCAGTTCGTGAAGAAGAAGTGGTAGCAGTTCGTAATAAAGCGGCTCGAGCACTTCAAGGTTTATTTGCCGAATTAGGTTTGCCAGCTATTACGGATGAAGAAGTGGAAGCGGCTACTTACGCTCATGGTTCTAAAGACATGCCTGAACGTGATAAAGTAGCTGATATTAAAGGGGCTGCCGATATTATGGCTCGTGGTGTAACAGGGATTGACTTTGTTAAAGGCCTTGCCAAACGTGGCTTTAATGATATTGCCCAAAGCGTACTTAATTTGTTAAAACAAAAAATTGCTGGTGACTATTTGCAAACAGCGGCTATTTTTGATGATAAGTTTAATGTAAACTCCGCTATTAATAATCCAAATGATTATGCTGGTGTAGGTACTGGCTATCGCTTGGAAGGCGAAGATTGGGAAACTATCAAAAATATTCCAAATGCAATTGATCCACGAGATATATAAGGAGGAATCCACATGGCTGAAGTTAATGAGCAAGTTTTACGCGCACTCATCATGGAAGTGCTTAAAGAAATGGGCACTGCTAGCGAGCCTGTAACATTCTCTGGCTCCTCCGCAGCACCTGCTTCACGTCCTAAAGAAGACGATACAGATGATACCTGGATTCAAACAGGTGGTCCTGCTGAATCTCATACAGCCCCTGATGAAGTTGTAATTGCCGTAGGGCCGGCCTTTGGTCGTAGCCAACGGACTACGATTGTAGGGGTACCACATCGCAATGTAATTCGCCAACTAGTAGCAGGTATTGAAGAAGAAGGGTTAAAAGCACGCGTAGTTCGTGTATATCGTTCTTCCGACGTAGCGGCTGTTGCTGTAGAAGGGGATAAATTATCTGGTTCTGGTATTTGTATCGGTATTCAATCTAAAGGGACTACGGTAATTCACCAACGTGATTTACAACCATTATCTAATTTAGAATTATTCCCACAAGCACCATTGCTTACAGAAGAAGTATATCGCGCCATTGGTAAGAATGCAGCTAAATATGCAAAAGGGGAATCTCCTACACCAGTAGCGACCTTAAATGACCAGATGGCACGGCCTAAATATCAAGCCTTGTCAGCCCTATTACACATTAAAGAAACAAAACGGGTAGTTAAAGGTAAACCGGCTGATGAATGCCGTGTGAGCCTATAAGGAGGCCACTATGAGTACAGAAATGGAATCTATGATTCGTAAGATTTTAGAAGATATGCAAAAAGGCGCACCAGCACCTATGACAGCTAGCACTACACATAGTGCACCGACTGGTCGCACCGCTACGGTAGCTGATTACCCAATTGCTAAAAAACATCCTGAGTGGATTCGCGTAGGCGATAAAGGTCTTGATGACATTACCTTAGACAGTGTTATGAACGGCCAAGTGTCGATGGAAGATATGCGCATTAGTCCTGAAATTTTAAAAGCACAAGGACAAATTGCTAAAGCAGGTGGTCGCGATCAAATCGAATTTAACTTCTCTCGTGCCGCTGAAATGACTAAAGTAGGCGATAAGCGTTTGCTTGAAATGTATAATGCTCTTCGTCCTTATCGTTCTTCTAAGCAAGAATTGTTGGCGATGGCTGATGAATTAGAACGAGAATATGGTGCTGTTATTTGTGCAGATTTCGTTCGTGAAGCGGCAGAAAATTATGAACGCCGTAAAAAATTAAAAGGTGATAACTAAGAGTTAGGAGTTAAAGATATGAAGCGAGTCGTTGGTATTGATATAGGAAACTCCACAACTGAATCAGCTTTGGCGGAAATTCATGAGTCTGGTGAAGTCCGTTTCCTAGGGTCGGCCATTGCAGATACGACTGGCATTAAGGGGACCAAAGATAATATTCAGGGATTGTTTGCCTCCCTTAGACAATTAGTTGCCAAAACGGGCCTGTCCTTGCAGGACATCGATTTAATACGTATCAATGAAGCTACCCCGGTTATTGGCGATGTGGCGATGGAAACAATTACTGAAACAATTATTACTGAATCAACGATGATTGGTCATAATCCTAAAACCCCTGGTGGACTGGGTATCGGCGTTGGGCAGACGGCTCATATATTACAACTACTAGATAAACCTATGACTGAGGACTACATCGTAGTGGTACCAAAAGAAATAGATTTTCAACTAGTAGCGGAATTAATTAATGCCTATGTAGTGAAAGGCTATCATATTACGGGCGCTATTTTGCAAGCTGATGATGGCGTGTTGGTAGCGAATCGGTTACAACAACCGATACCGATTATTGATGAAGTGGCGTATGTCGATAAAGTGCCGCTGGGTATGCTCGCAGCGGTAGAAGTTGTAGAACCGGGCAAAGTTATTTCACAATTATCAAATCCCTATGGGATTGCTACCGTGTTTAAATTATCAGCGGAAGAAACTAAGAATATAGTACCGATTGCACGGGCTTTAATTGGCAATCGTTCAGCAGTAGTTATTAAGACGCCTGCTGGGGATGTAAAAGAACGTGTCATTCCTGCTGGCTCCGTCGTTGTCAGTGGCGATGGACGTACGGTATCCGTTGATATATCAGCTGGGGCGGAACAAATTATGGCTACTCTTGGCCAAGTATCAAAAATTGAAAATGTGTGTGGTGAAGCGGGTACTAATGTAGGGGGCATGCTTGAAAAAGTTCGTCAAACTATGGCTAATCTGACTAATAAATCACCGAATGATGTATTTATTGAAGATTTATTAGCAGTAGATACGTCGGTGCCGATTAATGTTAAAGGCGGGCTCGCTGGTGAGTTCTCTATGGAACAAGCGGTAGGCATTGCTTCCATGGTAAAATCGGACCATTTGCAGATGGAAATTATTGCCAAGGAAGTGGAACGAGAATTACGCATTCCTGTTGAGATTGGAGGACAAGAAGCAGAATCTGCTATTTTAGGGGCCTTAACTACACCAGGTACAGAAACACCATTAGCGATTCTTGACTTAGGCGCTGGCTCAACGGATGCTTCTATTATGGGGCCTGATGGTAAAGTGAAGGCGATACATCTAGCTGGCGCTGGTAATATGGTCACTATGTTAATCAACTCCGAGTTAGGTCTTGAAGATATTCACTTAGCCGAAAGTATTAAAAAGTTCCCGTTAGCCAAAGTCATTAGTGTATACCACATTCGACACGAAGATGGTAACGTACAGTTCTTTACGGATCCATTGCCGGCTTCTTTATTTGCAAAGACCGTTATTGTAACGGATGAAGGACTCGTTCCCATTGAAGGGGATGTGTCCATGGAGAAGATAAAGATTGTCCGTCAAACAGCTAAAGAACGAGTATTTGTGACGAATTCCTTACGAGCTTTACGTACTGTAAGTCCAACTCATAATGTACGGGATATTCCATTTGTTGTTATTGTGGGCGGGTCTGCTTTAGATTTTGAAGTACCACAACTGGTAACCGATGCCTTATCACATTTTAATTTGGTGGCTGGTCGAGGCAATGTACGAGGCACTGAAGGAGCACGTAATGCGGTGGCAACAGGACTTATCCTGGCCTATGCTAAAGAACGGAGGGGATAAATATGGAACTTGTCATCACGGCAAAACCCACGATTATGATTTATTACCACCAAGGTATAGGGCCAGAACAGTTTCAAGATGTGTTATATGGCATTGAAGAAGAAGGAATTCCTTATACATTAGAAGAACGGGCCATAAGTAGTGAAGTTTTGACCATGGCCGATGAAGCCTCTCATGTATCGGCTTTGTCGGTAGGGTTAGGTTGTACGGCTGAAACGTTGGTACTTAGTTATAAAAATTTGCCGCCAGAACAATTTATGTACCGGTTGCAACATTATAAAAAAGAAAAACAAGCTATGCGTGCATTGGGTGCCAATGCCGCACGGTTAGTAAAGGGGAATCCTTTTAAGTCCGACCCCAGATTGGAGGTGGCATTTTGAAAGACGCATTAGGACTTGTAGAAGTGGCCGGCTTAGCGAGTGCTATTCAAGTAGCCGATGTCATGGTAAAGTCAGCGAATGTAACAATGATTGATATAGAAAAGGCGAAGGGTAACGGTTGGATGACTGTTAAGGTTCGCGGTGATGTAGGCGCCGTACAGGCAGCTGTACAAGCTGGTGCGGCAGAGGCCCAACAGTTTGGTCATCTTATTGCGCAGAAGGTAATACCAAGACCTGCTGAAGGACTTGATACTTGGTTATTGGCTAGTGGTGGTGAAACTGTATTACAAGGCATTTCCGTAAAAGCAGCTCCAAAGCCTGAGAAAGTTAAGGAAGCTGTGCCTGTAGTAACGGAATCGGTAACACCAACTCCAAAGCAAGAAAAAGCTAAACCAAAGGCCACTGAGCCAGAAGCAACAGCTGATGAAACGAAAAGCGCATTGCTAGAAGTTTTTAAGCCAGGTAGTACGGCTAACGCAAATACTACATCAGTTAGTAAGCTAGCTAAAACTAATACAAGCGCAAGTTCGCCAGCTAAAGCGACCCCAAAGAAGCGAACAAGTCGCGCTAAAAGTACGAAGCCAAAGGCATAAGCCTTGGTATATAACAAAGTAAAGATGTTTTAAAGGAGGATTTACAATGAATAATGCATTAGGCATGGTAGAAACAAAAGGCTTAGTAGGCGCAATTGAAGCGGCTGACGCAATGGTTAAAGCAGCGAATGTAACGTTGACTGGTTATGAAAAAATCGGTTCTGGCTTGGTAACTGTTATGGTACGCGGTGATGTAGGGGCTGTTAAAGCTGCCGTAGATGCTGGTTGTGCAGCAGCTAGCAAAGTAGGTGAAGTGGTATCTACCCATGTAATCCCTCGTCCTCATGGCGATGTAGAAAGCATTTTAGTTAAATAATAACGTGTAAAGGATGTAATTATGGATAGAGATGCTTTAAAAGCGCTCATTCGTCAAGTTATCCAAGACGTCCAAACGCCAGTGATTCCTATTGGAATATCTAATCGACACATTCATTTAAGCCAAGCTGATTATGATCACTTATTTCCTCATATTACATTGCAACGGAAAAAAGATTTAAAACAGCCTGGTGAGTTTGCTTCGGAGCAGTTTGTAACCTTAGTGGGTCCTAAAAATGAAATCACTAAGGTTCGCCTCTTAGGGCCTTTGCGCAAAGCATCTCAAGTTGAAATTTCTATGACCGATGCTCGTACATTAGGGGTAAATCCACCAATTGTATTATCCGGCCATTTAGAAACGGCGGTGCCTATTACGCTCAAAACAGAGCATGCGCAATTGACATTACCTTGTTGTATTGTGGCTAAACGTCACATACATGTAAATGCTGAGGATGCGCCTAAATTAGGCGTTGTAGATGGAGAAACTGTAGCTGTGCGAGTTGGATCGGAACAGAGAACCACGGTGTTTGAAGATGTGATGATTCGGGTATCGCCTAGTTATGTAACAGAAATGCACTTGGATACGGATGAGGCGAATGCAGCTCAAGTAGGAAATAATACGACAGCAACAATTATAAGGTAGGTGGCAAGTATGCGGAGCATAGACGAAGTGAATGAATTATTGGTAGCTTTTAATCAGTGTGTGTTAGAAGGACCAGCACGGACAATTTCAGAAACGGAAGCTAGTACATTACGAGTAGGGATTGACTTAGGTACTTCTTCGATTGTTATTGCTGTTGTAGATGAAGCTGGACTACCAGTATACGGCGCTTTGGAATATGCAAAAGCAGTACGTGATGGATTAGTAGTAGATTATATAGGAGCCGTAACGATAACACGTCGCTTAAAAGCTGAAGCAGAAGCAGCGTTAGGATGCTCACTTACAAGGGCGGCAGCGGCAGTACCACCAGGGACGTTAGGTAAGAATAAAGATGTTGTAAGCCATGTATTAGAAGGGGCTGATTTTGAAGTGACAGCTATCTATGATGAACCTACAGCTGCCGCTAAGGTTCTTGGCTTGGTTAATGGTGCTGTTGTAGATGTAGGTGGTGGTACTACAGGAATTACCATCATTAAGCGGAGCAAAGTAAGCTATACCGTTGATGAGCCTACAGGTGGTTCTCATATGACATTGGTGTTAAGTGGGAGCTATGGTATATCGCAAGAAGAGGCCGAAACGTTAAAACGAGATGCTTCACAAGAGCGTGAAGTATATCCGTTAGTTCGTCCCGTTGTTGAAAAAATGGCCACCATTTCTGCCAACGCGCTAATCACGGGTAAATATCGTAAAACCGGTCCTGTATATGTTGTTGGTGGTGCTACTAATTTTACAGAATTTGCGGATACCTTTAAAAAGGTAGTTGGTCGTGAGGTAATTAAGCCTCTATATCCAGAATTTGTAACACCCTTAGGAATTGCGTTAGGCAGTTCTTAGGGTTCTGAAACAGAGGTAAGTATGGACGAAATTATTGCAGTAGTACTCAAACGCTTGCAGGCGCGAATGAAAAGCCAAGCTACGGTAGACTTGGCTGACGAAAATTCGCTTGTTGAAACTAGTTTGCTCCATCATCATTACATTAAAGTAACTGGCGTCACACAGGCTCATTTAGAAGCGTTGCAACAACGTCAAGCGGGGCCTTGGTTGACTTGGATGGACCAAGCCATTGCGTATGGCTGTGACATTAGCTTAGTAACTACTATGGTGGTAAATCAGCAGTGGAATCCTGAAATGATACTTCAGTGGCCTGTACGTTTCATCGATAAACAAGGGCGGCAGGTATATAGTTTTAAAGAGCGAATTATTAGTGCGTCAGCGATTCGTACCTGCAAGAATGAGTCCGTTATTCTTAAATTTCGTGGACAACGATTCACCGCTTTAGGGCTTGACGAATTGCGGTCCCGCCAGCTGGAATGTGTAGAAGGGACGAAGCGATATGCAGACTGGTAGAGTAATAGGTAGTATTGTATCTACGCAAAAGCATGATTCCTTAGTAGGGTTGAAGCTTATGATTGTACAATACGTAGATGGCAACCAAGAACCGTTACCTTCCTATGAAGTGGCGGCTGATACAGTTAGCGCGGGGATTGGTGAATATGTGCTGTTGACACGAGGATCATCGGCCCGGCATGTATTTGGCGATGATGAACATACTAATAGTGCAGTCGATTGTGCTATTGTAGGGATTATTGATAGTTTTGATAAATGAGGAGGCCAGCCATGGCAATTTACACAAAAACTGGCGACAAAGGTACGACAGGACTCTTTGACGGCACTCGCGTAGCAAAAAACTCAGAGCGCGTAAATACGTATGGCACGTTAGATGAGTTGAATGCGCATTTAAGTGTGTGTGAAAAGCTGGTTCGGTATCCAGAAACAAAAACTATCTTACATCGGTTACAAGGCTTGCTATTTCAGCTTTGTGCAGAAATAGCGACAGTGGATCAAGCTAAATTGAAACAATATAGTACCCTCGTAAGTGAGGACGATATAAAAGAGTTAGAGATAATCATTGATCGCTATACGCAAGCCTTGCCACCGCTTAGAAGTTTTATATATCAAGGTAATAATTTAGCTGCGGCAGAACTACATGTAGCTCGTACAGTATGTCGTAGAGCAGAGCGTATGCTTAATGGCTTACGACAAGGAGAGCCTGTGAGGCCAACAGCCTTGGCTTTTGTAAATCGTTTGTCAGATTGTATTTATACTTTGGCTCGAATGGAAGATTTTATATTTCAGGTAGATGACATTGTAACGAAAGTAGTTGCTAAATTAGCTAAACTACCTACTGACAATACGTTGGTAGATACTATAAAGACAAGTAATTTGGCTATTACAAAATCGAGTGAAGATACGCCTGTAGTGGCTAATTTTGGACAAGCAGTTGCATTAGATAGTCAGGCTGAAGCGCAATTATTGCGACGCATGGCTCAGCAATTGCTAGAGGGAGCGACGGCTAAGAGCGAAGCTATGGGAGTGCCGGTAGTGATTGCAATTGTCGATCGGCATGGCAATCCTGTATTAACGTATCGCATGGTAGATGCTTTATTAGTAAGTACAGATATAGCTGTAGGTAAAGCATATACAGCAGTGGCTCTAAAATGTAAGACAGAACAACTAAATGAAGTAACTCAGCCTGGCGCAGAGTTATATCAAATAGAATCTATGGTTACACGCCCCTTAGTTACATTTGGTGGTGGGTTTCCCTTGACAGTGGCAGGGCGAATTATAGGCGGTCTCGGTATTAGTGGCGGGACAGTGGCTGAAGATATTGCTATTGGAAAGTATGCCATGGATTACATGGAGGCTAATGATGGAAAATAGACAAGAATTAGAACGCATGATTCGCTCAATGGTAATGAGCATGATGAACGGCACCGATACAGGCGCCGCTGTTAGTGAAGGGGCGTTGCCTGACGAACCAGGTGTTTTTACAACTGTAAATGCGGCCGTAGCGGCTGCAAAACAAGCTCAAATTCAATTTGAAGAATGTACCTTAGCAACGCGTGGTAAAGCGATTGAAGCAATTCGTCAAGGCATGCGTCCGCTAGTGAATAAATTGGCACAAATGACATACGAAGAAACGGGTATGGGTCGTGTAGCTGATAAGATTATTAAACTAAATCTAACGATTGATAAGACACCAGGAGTAGAAGATTTAAAGACGGAATGTGAAACTGGTGACAATGGTATGACATTGTATGAATTATCTCCTTATGGTGTTATTGGGGCTGTTACGCCAAGTACCAATCCTAGTGAGACTTTAATTTGTAATGCCATTGGCATGTTAGCGGCTGGGAATGCAATTTTCTTTAGTGTTCATCCTGGGGCTAAGAAATTATCACGTTGGTTAGTCAGTCAATTAAATCGTATTGTATCTGAGTCGATTGGCATTGATAACCTTATTGTTACGATTGCAGAGCCTTCTATTGAAGCGGCGCAAGAAATGATGGTACATCCAGATATTCCATTACTTGTTGTAACTGGTGGTCCTGGTGTCGTTCATCAAGCGTTGTGCAGTGGTAAGAAAGTGATTGGTGCTGGCGCTGGTAATCCACCGGCTTTTGTTGATGAAACGGCGGATATTCGCAAGGCTGCTCAGGATATTGTAATGGGTGCTAGTTTTGATAATAATATCCTTTGTATTGCTGAAAAGAGTGTTGTTGCCATTCGTTCGATTGTAGATCAGCTCATTAGTGAAATGAAATTAGCTGGCGCTGTACTCATTGAGAAGGAAGAAGAGATTCAAAAGTTATTGGACCTTACTTTGCAAAAAAATCAGACGCCAAGCCGCAAATATGTAGGACGTAATGCAGGGGTTATCCTCCGTGATGCTGGTATCAAAGTAGATGGTGATCCTCGTTTAATTATTATGAAAACAGATAAGCATCATCCATTCGCTACGATTGAAATGCTTATGCCAATTCTACCCATTGTAACAGTAGATAGTTTTGAAGATGGTTTAGCGACTGCTTTATTCTTAGAAGCTGGTTTACATCATACTGCTACCATGCATTCCTTGAATATGGAACGTCTTAATAAAATGGCGCGAGCTATGAAAACATCTATTTTTGTTAAGAATGGTCCTTCTTTTGCTGGCCTTGGTTATAATGGGGAAGGAACAACTACATTTACTATTGCAACACCAACGGGAGAAGCGACAACATCAGCTCGTCATTTTGCTCGTCGTCGTCGTTGCTGTTTAACGACTGGATTCCAAATTCGTTAGGAGGTAGCCGCTATGAATAAGTGGACATTTCCTACGAATATCTATGCTGGAGCGGATGCCTTGTCACGGCTAAGCCAGTTTCAGCAAGAACGCATTTTAGTCGTGTGTGATCCCTTTTTAGAGGGGACTGATAATTTAGAACACGTTCTAAATTTTATGCGGCCTCATAATACAGTATGTATTTATACGGATGTAGTGCCAGACCCCCCTATTGGTCATGTAGTCAAAGGTGTGGAAGTAGTGCAACAACAGCAGCCTACAGTAGTGATGGCCATTGGTGGTGGTTCGGCCATTGATTTGACAAAAGCTATTTTATATTTTGCTCGTAAAATGGGGTATCAAGGTGTTCGTTATTTTACAGTTGTACCAACTACTAGTGGTACGGGTTCTGAAGTAACCTCTTTTGCTGTGATTACAGACCCTGAGTCGCAGACAAAGTATCCTATTGTAGATGATAGTGTATTGCCACAAGAAGCGATTTTGACGCCTTTATTTGTAAAAACAGCACCACCTAAAGTTACTGCTTATAGTGGTATGGATGTGTTAGTTCATGCGATTGAAGCTCTTGTAGCTAAAGGAGCGAATCATTTTACCGATGCGTTAGCTGAAAAAGCCTTGGCTTTAGTATTTACATATCTTCCTAAATGCTTTGCACCAACAGCGACTGAAACCGATCGGATGGCCATGCATGAAGCCTCCTGCATGGCAGGACTTGCGTTTAATCAGGCAGGGCTTGGTATTACGCATGCATTAGCTCATCAACTTGGCGGACAATTTCATATTCCTCATGGGTTGGCTAATACCATGCTTGTAGCAAGAGTTGTGATGTTTAATGCCTTCCACGATGAGGAGGCTTATAGAAAATATGTACAGCTTGCAAAGATGCTCGGCTTTGCAGAGCAAAGTACAGATAAACGAGATGCCTTAGTGGCACTCGTTAAAGCTATTTTAAATTTAGCTCGGTCTTTAGAGTGTCCGCTCAATATTACAGCAGCGGCCTCTGTAACAGCCCAAGAAGCAAGACAGAAAGTATCAACGATGGCGGCAAAGGCTATGAAGGATATGACCTATCAAACAAATCCATATGCCGCTTCACAAGATGATTTAGAAAATCTATTATTGATGATTATGTAAGGAGTCACCTATGGATACGACACAAGTCCTAATTAGTGAATTTATTGGCACTGCCGTATTGATGGCTTTTGGTAGCGGTACTAATGCATCTGTTTTACTAAAAAACACCTTGGCTAAAGCATTCAATCCAAACTGGATGACAATTATGTTTGGCTGGGCCTTTGGCGTTGCTTTTGCGGTGTATATTGGTATTGCCTTAGGCGGTCCCGCTCATTTGAATCCTGCGTTGACAGTGGCATTAGCTGCTGGTGGTATGTTCCCTTGGGAGCATGTAATTCCTGTAAGCCTAGCACAAATTGCAGGCGCTTTCGTAGGGTCAGCGCTTGTTATGATTCATTATTACCCTCATTTTAAACAGACAAAAGAAGATGAGGGCAATGTAGTTGGTATTTTTGCTACAGCACCAACAAGTGATAATCGTTTATTAAATGTAATTTCTGAAATTATTGCTACCTTTATGTTTGCCTTAGCTATTTTATGTTTAGGTAAAATGGGGGATGGTTTATTTCCTTTTATCGTAGGGGTATTAGTAGCGGCTATTGGTTTATCGTTTGGCTCTACAACAGGATTTGCCTTAAATCCAGCTCGTGATTTTGGACCGCGTTTAGCGTATACGATTCTACCTGTCCCTAATCGAGGGGCTACGAATTGGGCTTATGCTTGGGTACCTGTTATAGGGCCAATTATTGGAGCTAGTGCAGCGGTAGGGCTATTTTTAGCTATTGCTCCTAAATAGGGTAGTAATAGACCGTGTTAATAGGTGAAACTATTAACAGATGTCTATGACTATATATAATTGATGGTTCTGTAATATGACCTCCCAAAATTAGCGTTTTAGGCTAAGCCCTATATTACAGACCATCATATTAGTCCCTATGGTGAGTTATGGGCAGAAAGGATATATGTATGGACTTTTTAGAGGCTGTTGAAAATAAACAACGGATTATTCAAGAATTTGTGCCAGGTAAGCAAGTTACGATTGCACATATTATTGCTAATCCTAAACCAGAATTATTTCGTAAAATGGGGCTAGAGGAAAAACAACGGAGCGCTATAGGGATTTTAACGATTACACCAGGGGAAGGAACTATCATCGCAGCTGATATTGCCACTAAAGCGGCTGGAATTGAACTCGGTTTTGTGGATCGTTTTTCGGGCGCGTTATTAATTACTGGTGATGTGTCGAGTGTAGAGTCAGCTATGAAAGGTGTCATTGATGGACTCGATAAGATTTTAGGATTTTTTCCTACTAAGATTACACGGACTTAATGATAGGCGAATAAGCAGTTAAAGAGACTTATTTTACCCGTTAATTAACACTACTATAAACGTTGCTAGTTAGTGAATTATGTGTACTTTGCAATAGGTATTCATAGTGATTCTGTAGTATAATAAGAAAGTAACCTAAGTGACTTAATGAAACTTAGATTGTGAGGTGATTAGATGGAACAGGCTTTAAAGACAGTGATTATGGTGGGCCGTACCGAAGTAGGTAAAACTACCTTAGCGAATACCTTAATGTATGGTAGTCCAGAGGCCTTAAAAACACAATCTATTGGTCGCATTGGTTCGATTATTGATACGCCTGGTGAATTCATAGAAAATCCCATTTATTATCGTGCGATTTTATTGAGTGCTTATGATGCGGATGTGGTATTATTTCTTAATGAAGCCAATGAATCGGAAAGCATTTTTCCACCTAACTTTGCCGCTTCTTTTAATCGGGAAGTCATAGGAGTTATTACTAAAATTGATTTAGGTGGCGATGTAACGAGAGCCCGTAAAAATTTACAGGCGGCTGGCGTAAGTCAAATCTTTGAGATATCTGTACATGATGCAGAATCGGTTCAACGTTTACGTGATTATATTTCTCGTGAAAGGCCTTTATAAATCGTTAGATAGTTGGCGAAGCGAGATGTCTTAGTAGTGAATATAATGGTGATATAGGATGAATTTTAAACAAAACTTAGCTAGTGTATTGGCTGGTGCATACAAATTAGAGTATCGCTGGCTCCATATTAAACAAGGTGAGATTTTTATTTATAAAGATGTGAACGACCAAGCAGAAACACCGTTAGCTTTACATTTTGATCCTAGCTTTAATCAAGACGTAATTGCTTTATGTAAGGACACGGTTGGTTCTATTAGTGAACCGATTTTAATTAATACAATTTTGGATGCTCATTGTGCAACTGAAGCTCATGAGATTTATTATGATGAAACTTTATATGCGCAAAAGGCAGTAGCCATTCGTCATAAACCGAATGAATTGACCGCTATTTGCGAAACGGGTGAGCGGTATTTGTTAACTTTGAATGGTGTTGTTAAAACAAATCCTGGTGATTGGGTAATTCGTGGGGTGAATGGGGAAGAATATCCTTGTGACCCTGAGATTTTTAAAATGTTATATGATGTGATGGAAGATACTCATAAATAATGAGTTTTAAATAGGAAGATTCAGGCACTGGCTGTAAAGGCGAGTGCCTTTTTTAGTTGTTTGTTAGGTTTTTTAGACAAAGTTAGCTGGTGTGTAATATGATTTATAAAATCAAATTTTAGTTGATTATTAGTGCTATGATTTTAAACGTTACGATACATATAAATGCTTACCTTATTTGGTTTAATGGAGATTTTATCAGTGAATTAATCTTGAAAAAACAGGTATGCATATAAGTGATATAAGAGGGTAAAATAAGGGGGTATTTTTTAAAAAAGTTAATTGATTTTTTAGTATTATTAATATATAGTTAAGTTAGCTCAAATGCTAAATTAGAATATTTATTATGTTAGGAGGTAATGTTATGAAAGGCTATGCAATGCTTAAAATCGGTGAATCTGGTTGGATTGAAAAAGAGCGTCCTACTTGTGGGCCCTTGGATGCGATTTGTAAACCTTTAGCCGTAGCGATTTGTACATCTGATGTTCATACCCTTTGGGAAGGGGCTATTGGAGAACGTCATAATATGATTCTTGGCCATGAATGCTGTGCTGAAGTGGTTGAAGTGGGCGAATTGGTTAAAGATTTTAAACCAGGTGACCGTGTGTTAGTGCCGGCGATTACACCTGATTGGAATTCTTTAGAAGCGCAAGCTGGCTATGCTATGCATTCTGGTGGTATGTTAGCTGGCTGGAAATTCTCTAACTTCAAGGATGGCGTTTTTTCAGAATTTTTCCACGTAAATGATGCGGATGGCAATTTAGCATTATTACCTCCGAACATTAACTCTGTAGATGCTTGTATGCTATCTGATATGGTTCCAACGGGTTTTCATGGGGTGGAACTAGCTGATGTACAATTTGGTGATACAGTACTCGTTATCGGTATTGGCCCAGTAGGTCTTATGGCGGTAGCTGGATCGAATTTGCGCGGTGCTTCGCGAATTATTGCTGTAGGTACGCGTAAAAATTGTGTAGAAGTAGCTAAAGGCTATGGCGCTGTCGATTTTGTAAGTTATAAAAATGGCACTATTGAAGAACAAGTATTAGCGTTGACCGATGGTCAAGGGGTCGATAAAGTTGTTATTGCTGGTGGTAGCGTAGAAACTTTTGAATCGGCTGTGAAATGTTTAAAACCAGGTGGCAAAATTGGTAACGTTAACTACTTAGGTAGTGGTACCTATATTACCATTCCGCGTGTTGAATGGGGCGTAGGTATGGGGCATAAGCAAATTAATGGTGGTTTGATGCCAGGGGGTCGCTTGCGTATGGAAAAACTTGGTGCGTTAGTGGCTGCAGGAAAACTTGATGTAAGTCCATTGGCTAGCCATGTATTTGAAGGTTGGGACCACTTGGAAGAAGCATTATTTATGATGCGTGACAAACCAGCTGATTTAATTAAACCTGTTGTGAAACTAGCTGATTAATTATGAAAATTTTAGTCATATCTGGTTTTTTAGGAGCTGGCAAGACTACGTTTATTCAGGAACTTGTGAAACGAACAAAGCGTGATTTTGCTATTATGGAAAATGAATACGGTGCTATCGGTGTCGATGGGGATTTATTAGAACAATCTGATGGTTCCATAAATATATGGGAAATGACCGAAGGCTGTATTTGTTGTACGCGTAAAGCTGACTTTGCCTCATCAATTTTGACAATCGCTAATACGATTGATCCTGAAATTCTTTTGGTAGAACCAACTGGTGTCGGCGAATTAAGTAAGCTTTTAGAGAATATTAGCCAAATTGAATACGAGCGGATAAGCCTTTTAGAACCGTTAACTATCGTTGATGGTAGTCATTTTGAACAGACATTGGCAAAGTTTCCGGAGCTTTGCATGGATCAAATTCAGGCTGCGGGCACTGTGATTGTGTCAAAATTAGAGGGTGCTAGTGAGGCCGAGTTGACTGAAATAGAGGCACGGATTCGAACTATTAATAGAACGAGTGATATTAGTAGTTTACATTACAGCAAACAACCTGATAGTTGGTGGGCTATGCTATTAGAACGGCCTTTATTAGTTAGTTCATCGAATCAGTCTGAAGAGGGCTCAGCCCCATTAGAGGATCGTATGATAGAGAATACCTCTGTTAAGAATGAGCCCAGTGTAGCTGATGAAACGGTGGATAGTGTGGCTCTAACATCAATTTCATTGCGTTATGAGCAAGAGCTAATCCTGTTTTTACAAGGTCTTACGGCTGGTGTATTTGGCGATATTGTACGGGCCAAAGGCTTTTTACCTATTGGTAATGGCGATGTATGGCTACAGTTTAGTGTAGTTAATGGTACCTATTCAGTGACGGGCTTTAATCATCCATCAGAAGTGACTGAACTTGAAGCGAAAGGAATTTTTATCGGTACGCGTATAAAGCGTAGTTGGCTTCGCGAAGTTTTGCAAAAATCATTGTATTGCCATCCAGATACGATTAAAGAAGCAGCTAAGCAAAATAAATTAAAAATAGGTAAATTAAGGGGCACTAAACGAGTGTCATAAAGACTATAAAAAACAGCCAACGAATTCTCGCATTGTTAGGCTATGTACGGCTAACAATGTATGTGATGAGAATCCGTTGGCTGTTTTATTTTATTTATTCTTCTGGCTTATGTACAAGTACTTTTTCTGTATCGATTTCATGAATCTTATGGAAGTATTCTTGAGCATACTCTAAATCTTCTGGTGTGTTGATATCAATGAAAATATCTGCTTCTAACGTATTTTCTTTCAATGGTAGTTGAAGTAATGGTACTTCTTTGTAGAAGGAATGTAGAAGCTTTTCACCAGCTTCGATTTTTTCTTTCATAATCGGCAAGAGTTGACGATTATAAATAGCGTGCAAGCAAATATCTTTGCCATTGAGCATAGGGACTACAACTTGCGCCACACCTTGGCTTTCTACCATACGATCTAGCACAACTAGTGATAAGAATGGCATATCAACGCCAATTACGAAGAGGTTGTCCGCATCACAATAATCAAACGCTGTAGCAACAGCACCTAAGGTATTATGACCAGGATACTTATCTTCGACTACATTTGCGTCTTTTAGTGGTTCAAAACGGTCGAAGAGGGTCTTATTATCAGTTACAATAATGGGATCCTTTTCAAAGGAAAATGCTAGCATGGTATAAATCGTTTCAATTAATGTTTGATCGCCAAATTTGGCAAATACTTTGTTATAGCCCATGCGGGAACTGTTATGACCAGCCAAGATAACTGGTTGTAAACTTGCTAATCTTTCATACATAAGATAACCCCCTTTTAGATTGTGTCTCTATATTAATAATATCATAATCGCATAATTAAAATAAAGAAAAATCATGATAAAATTATATTTCACCGTATAAATTTTGCATAATAGCCCGCACAATCAGGGGGTTATATGAGAATAAGGCATACTCGAATTATGAAGCTGAAAATCACTTCTGATTACTCACAAGGTATGGTAAGATAAGTTTCTTATTTTTCTGTGTTTTTAAAGCGGAGTGTAAAGGTAGTCCCTTCACCAGGTTCACTTTTCACGGCTACAGAACCGCTATGGATTTCCATGATGTGTTTTACTAAAGCAAGTCCTAGGCCACTACCTTCTCGTTTACTGTTACGGCTTGGGTCAGCTTGATAGAAACGCTCAAATATACGACTTTGTTTGTCTTTAGGAATGCCCACACCTTCATCGGTAATGTTAACAATATGGAAGCCTTCTTTTAAGTCCATGTGAACAGTAATATGGTTGTCTATGCCACGACTAAATTTAATTGCATTGTCAAAGAGATTGATAAATACCTCTTCAACGAGTTTTGGTGACATTAAAAATACAGGGCTGCTACCTGTCATGGCAAGGGTAATATTTTTGCCTTGCCGTTTGGTCGCTAATTGTTGCCAAGCTGTGTTTATAATAGAACGAAGGGAGGTTCTTTCAAATAATACTTCTGACACACCGTCTTCAATACGAGAGAGTTTTAAAATTGTATCGATGAGCTCTTGCATATGAAGGGCCGCTGTATGGATATGACCGCCGAGCACTGTGGCTTCTTCCTTATTAGGATACATACCTTTGGCGAGAATTTCAGCGTAGCCACTAATTGTGGTGAGTGGAGTCTTTAATTCATGGGATACATTAGAGGTAAACTCATGCCGTCGCTGTTGCTCTAGATAACTTTGTGTAATGTCTGAAATGATGATCAGTAGACGACCTTTATACCGATCGTCCTCTGTAATATGGAACACAATGTGGAAGTGTTGATTATCTTTGTGTAAGAGATACTCCCCACCTTGATGTTTGCGCATAGCATTAATTACATGTTTACGCCAATCTACATCATCAGATAGAAGTAATAAGGACTCACCGTGTAATTCGGACTTATGATTTAAAAATTCTTTTAAATGTTCATTATAGGTGATGATTGTGCCATCTAATTCCGCCAATAATAAACCTTCGGCCATTTCCTCCATAATAGAACGGAGGGTATTTTTTTCAGCTTGGAGACGAACAATCATCGCTTCCAGTTCATTTTTCTGAAACGATAGTCGTGATAGCAAAGGGGTAATTTCATTATAGGCTTCATCAATAACTAATTTGGTATCACCATGAGAAGTCCAGGCTTTTACAATTTCTTCAATTGGATAAATGGCATCGGCCGTCCAACGACGAGCCAATAAATAACAGCCCCCTGACATGAGGACAAAGAGGGTTAAAAGGCCTGGAGCGGCATCAATGATTACTTTGTAGACAGTGGAGCCATTGCGAGAGACCCGGAGAATTGAATTGTCGGGCATACGCAAGGCTTCATAGTAGCTAATTGAATGCAAGGTGGCCGAGTCACGAATGTCACTACCTTCGCCAGTTAAGATGGCTTGGGCTATTTCAGGGCGTTGTAAATGGTTATCCATAGTTTCCGCATCATGGGACGAATCGTAGAGAACTTTGCCTTCATAGGAAATCCAAGTGATTCGTAGGGTATTATTAGTTGCATTAGTAATCGCTTCTAAATGAGCTGGTGTGAGAGTGCCTGTAGAGGCGATAATTTTACCTTCTGTATACAGCACTGTGCGAAAGTCAGCTTTCCAATTATTGTAGAATAGATAGCTTAAGATAACGGTACTAACTACAAGACTGAGCATACCTAGGCCAAAGAGTGCACGGAAAAACTTTTGTCTCATAGGGAAGCCTCCCAGCGGTAACCGATACCACGAACGGTTTTAAGGTGACGGCCAGCTGATCCTAGATGTTGACGCAATGTAACCACATGCATATCTACAGTACGAGATTCGCCTTCGTAAGAAAAGCCCCAGACAACTTCCATGATGCGTTCACGGGATAAAGCAATCCCTGTATTTTCCATAAAGTAGAGAAGCAGTTCATATTCTTTGAGCGTTAAACTGATAGGTTGTCCATCGAGCGTCACGATACGGCTATCTTTATCGAGCACTAAGTTACCACAGGTCAGTGTTGATTTTGGTGGCGGTGCAACTGGCCTGGTGCGACGTAATAGGGCTTTAATTCGTGAAACGAGTTCCACTACGCCGAACGGTTTTGAAATATAATCATCTGCACCACCATCCAGACCTTGGACTACATCAATTTCAGAAGTTTTGGCCGTAATCATAATAATAGGGAGATCTTCCGTATCAGGGCGTTCACGTAGTTTGTGCAAGATGGATAAGCCATCCTCCCCTTCAAGCATAATATCGAGTAAGACAAGTTGAGGTCGGCGTTCTTCTAAGGCTGCCCAAAAAGGACTGCTCGACTCGAAGGTGCCGACCTCAAAGCCCTGCCCGTTTAACACATAGGAGATAAGACCCCGGATACTGTCTTCGTCTTCTACACAATAGATTAAAGGGTGGGTTTGTTTCATAGTAATTCTCCTTGTTAAGTTAAAAAAGGAACGAACTGCATTGAGTTCGTTCCGGGGGAGTCATTAACCGAAGCGACCGTTAATGTAGTCTGCCGTTTTTGGCTGTGCTGGTTCGGTAAAGATAGTCTTTGTTTTATTATATTCTATCAAATCTCCCATTAAGAAGAAAGCTGTTTTATCAGAAATACGAGCAGCTTGTTGCATATTGTGTGTAACAATGACGATAGTATAGTTTTCTTTTAGTTCTAAAGCCAATTCTTCAATTTTAGCGGTAGAGATAGGATCTAGCGCACTAGTTGGTTCGTCCATAAGAATTACATCAGGACGTGTAGCTAATGTACGAGCAATGCAAAGGCGTTGCTGTTGACCACCGGATAAACTAAGCGCACTTTTATGTAAGCGATCTTTTACTTCGTTCCATAAGGAGGCTTGGGTTAAGCTAGTTTCAACTAATTCATCAAGTTCGCTTGCTTTAGTGATACCTTGTAAACGAGGTCCAAAAGCTACATTATCATATAGACTTTGAGGGAATGGATTAGGCTGTTGGAATACCATACCTACGCGGTGGCGAAGGACGATAGGCTCCATATCAGCATAAATGTCTTCTCCTTCTAATAAAATTTTACCTTTAACGGTTACATCGCCTTCTAAATCGTTCATGCGATTTAAAATACGTAAGAATGTGGATTTACCGCAACCAGATGGTCCGATTAAAGCGGTGATTTCATTCTTTTTGATGTCCATGTTGATATTTTTTAAAGCGTGGTAGGAACCATAGAAAAAATCAAGATTTTCTACGGTGAAGGCATTGCCTAGACCTTCATTAGCAACGGCCTTTACTTGTGTGTTAACAAGTACTTGTGGATTAGGCATTACTACTTCAGAAATTTCCATTATTTATTCTCTCCTAAGTTTTTACGATTAAGGTGACGGCTAAGAGCGCGAGCACCAATACTAAATGTGAATACAAGGGCTAATAGTAAAAGGGCACTTAAATTGGCCATAGCTTCTGCATCAGAGGCTAATGACTCACTGCGCGAAGCCCAAATTTGTAAGGCTAAGGTTTCACCTGAACGGAATGGGTTGAAGGCATTAGTAGGGGATGTAATATCTGTACTTGCCCAGTTAATATCAGTGCTCATACCAGCTGTAAACATGAGGGCCGCTGCTTCACCAAATACGCGACCTGCTGCAAGGATAATCCCTGTAATAATAGCTGGAAAGGCTGCCGGTAATAATACCCGGCTAATAGTTTGCCACTTAGTAGCACCTAGACCATAACTCCCTTTGGCATAAGATGGTGGCAAGGCTCGAAGTGCGTCTTCCGTGATGGTAGCAATGAGCGGTAAGGTTAAGATTGAAACAGTTAAGGCCCCAGCAAATAAATTCCATTGGGAGTTGGTCATAATGATAAATACGAGATAACCAAACAAACCAAGTACGATGGAGGGTAAGGAGGATAAGGTTTCAATAGAAATACGCATAATTCGCTGCGCTTTTCCTTCAGTAGCATATTCAGCCATGTAAATACCACCACCGATACCCAGTGGTACACTAATAACTAAGGCTAAAAATACTAAATAAATGGTATTGAATAACTGATTACCAATGCCCGTTGGGGAAAAAGCTAAGAGTTCGAGCTTGAAATCACTCAAAGCATTCCACGCAATGTGGCCTACAAAGGCTAGTAATAAGAGTAAGACGGCACCAGCTAAGCCGTGGAGGGCTAACGTGATGAATCTATCGGTAGATAAGGCCCGCTGCCGAGGAGCGGGAATGGCTTTACTTGCTCTCACTGAGGGCGCCTCCTTTAGATGTAATGTAACGAATTAGCAAGATGAATAGTAAGGAAATGACAAAGAGTAATAGGGCCATAGTCCAAAGGGCCATGTTATATTCACTACCTTCCATAGTACCGCCCATATCAGCAGCGATAGCACTGGTAAGGTTAACAGTAGGATCGAGTAGTGAGCTAGGGAAGGCTTTCATTTTGCCGATGACCATAGCTACGGCGAGGGCTTCCCCAAAAGCTCGAGCAAGACCTAAGACAACGCCAGCTAAGATACCATGTTTAGCCACTGGTAAAACGATTTTGTAAATAACTTCCCAACGAGTTGCACCTAGACCATAGGCGCCTTGACGATATGTTTTTGGTACACTATTAATGGCATTCATCGTTACGGAAGTAATGGTTGGGAATATCATGAGTGCTAAAACGATGGATGCGGCTAATACAGAGAAACCGCTATGCGCATCGGTGTACTTTTGAATAAAAGGAACAAGAATGGTAAGACCTAACCAACCGTAGATGATTGAAGGAATTCCTACAAAAATTTCAATCACTGGTTGCCAGAATTTACGGCCGAGGCTAGGGGTGATTTCTGCCATATAAATGGCAAGAGCAATACTGACTGGCGTAGCCATCAATAATGCTAAGGCACAGGTAATAAGAGAGCCGACAATATAAATGCCGGCTCCAACGTGGCCACCCCCGTCGAGTGTATCGGCGGGTTGCCACTGTGTAGAAAATAGGAATTCTGAAAGACTGTGCCCGTAAAGTGTAAAGGTTCCGGTGCCGCGATAGAGTAAGAAAATCCCTATAGCTGCCGTAACGACTAGCAAGAAGAAACCTGTACCTTTAATTACGTAACGCCATATTTTATCGGCGCGAAGCGTGCTTTCAATGTTCATCTATTATTTCTCCGTTTTCACTTTAGAGGCTACACCGTAACCTTTGGATTCTAATACTTTACCGTATTCTTCAGACATAATGAAGTCTAGGTATGCTTTTTGAAGTGCATCAGGGTTTCCTTTGGTGTACATGTGTTCAAAGCCCCATACTTTGTAAGAACCGTTGTAGCTATTTTCAAGGGTTGGTGCTACGCCATCGATGGAGATAGCAGCTACACTTGAGTTATTTAAAAGGTAAGGTAAGGCAACATAACCAATAGCGCCTGGTGTGCTGGAGATACTTTGGATAAGAGCACCAGAGTCATCTGTTTCTAAAGATTTGTTAGATGCTTCTTGGTTTTTATCAAGGGCAAATTCAGAGAAGAGGGCACGAGTACCGGATGTAGAAGGACGAGTTACTAATACTACATTCTGATCAGGACCGCCTACGTCTTTCCAGTTAGTTACTTTGCCAGTGAAAATGTCAATCAATTGTTGTTTAGTTAAATTTGGTACAGCTTTAGCTACATCTTTGTTAGCTACAGCCGCTACGGTTACAATGGCTACTTTATGGTCAACTAATTCAGCAGCTTTTTCTTTAGGTAATTTGCTTTCTGCTGGAACGTCGGAGTTACCAATGTTAACAGTACCATCAGATACTTGTTTTAAGCCTGTACCAGAACCACCACCATTTAATACGATAGAAACATCAGGATGTTTCTTTTTGAATTCAGCCGCTGCATCTTTAGCAAGTGGTAGCAATGCAGAAGAACCAGAAGAAGTAATGGTACCTTTTAAAGCTTGTTTTGAGTCTGCTGGTGCTGAACTGCTGTTACCGCATCCTGCTAAACCCAAGGCTAATACGCTTGCCATAACCATTGCTGTAAGAGCTTTACTTTTGAATTTCATGATTGAATTGCCTCCTAATCGATGGACAGATTTACAATTTAGTTTGTATACACAGTATACATAAGGTTTGTAAAGTTTATAGTCAGCACTTTGTAAAAGTTTTGTAAAATTAAAATTAGATGAGCGAGACCTCTATTTTCTTGGGAAATATACTATATATAAGTTTTTTATAGCTTGTATTGGAAGGTGAAAATATACAAGGTATTGACAGTGTGTTTTGATGAAAAATGACAATTTGGAAGCGAACAGAGTGTATATTTGGTGATTTTTTTTATGTATCTATTGGCTGGATTATGCTTGAAAAGAGTCATCTTGAGGTATAGAATAAAGGGTAGTAATTTTTATTGAGGTGACTTATGAGACCTACTCACTTAGAAATAGATACGGCGATTATTCGTGAGAATTTGCGTCGCATTAAAGATAGTTTGCCGGAATGGAGTACGAGTACGGCTGTTATTAAAGCGAATGGCTATGGCCATGGTAGTGTTATGGTCGGTCGAATTGCAGTAGAAGAAGGCTATGAATCGCTAGCGGTTGCATTTCCCGAAGAGGCCTTGCCTTTGCGGGCGGCGGGTATTATGGTGCCTATTTATTTATTAGGGATTACGTTGCCGCAGTCGTTTGATTTAATTGTTGAAAGCAATTCGCGTCCTGCTATTTGTGAATCGACTGATTTGGCTGCCTTAGACGCTTGTGCAGCGCGCCATGAAACGATTATTGAATGTTGTATTGCGGTGGATACGGGGATGCATCGAATTGGTGTACACCCAGATAGAGCTTTAGATTTTATGCAAGAAGTAGAATCGTATCCACATCTTAGTGTTGATGGATTTTTCTCACATATGGCGAGTGCTGATGCAGCCGATAAAACGAGTGCGCATAAACAAACGGAGTTATTCCGTCATATGGTGGAAATGATTCGCGCTCATCGTTCCGAGCCGTTTCGTTTTTCTATGGCTAATAGTGCGGGGCTATTATCTGTAAAAGATAGCTTATTTACTGATGCGCGGCCAGGTATTATTCAATATGGTATTATGCCTTCATTAGATGTGCCTAATCGCTTAGGATTGCGCCCCGCTTTAAGTTTGCATAGTAAAGTAGTGCATGTGCAGCATTTAAAAGCAGGTGAGCGCATTGGTTATGGTGGAACTTATACTACGGATCGTTTGACTACGGTGGCGACAATTCCTGTAGGGTATGCGGATGGATATCCGCGGAGCTTGTCAAATCGAGGGGCCGTATTGATTCATGGACACCGATGTCCCATCGTGGGGCGTGTTTGTATGGATCAACTGATGGTAGCTATGCCAGAAGGTGTACCCGTTCATCCTGGTGATGAGGTAGTTCTTATTGGTACGCAAGGCGATGAAAGTATTACCGTTCTTGAAATTGCTACATTGGTAGGAACTATTCCGTATGAAATTTTCTGTGATTTTTCAGAGCGTGTACCAAGGATTTATGTGTAAAGCTGAAATTGAAGAAATTTATCGGTCTATTTTGTAATTGACATACGGTATGAATTTTACCTTGATTTTTGATTGGTTATAATCTATTTAGTGTAATGATATGCATTAAAGTTTTATAAAATAGATTTTTTAATAATGATTAACGTGGTGATAATGAATTTTCGTTATCACCACTTTTCTTATATAAAATATTTTCATTTTGATAGTTGGTTATTTGAGAGTCTATATGTTGTGAAAGATATGAATAAATAAGAGGATGAAGTCATTATACAGTCAGACGGGGAGTGTTCGTAAAACTATATTATAAAAATTTATAATAAAATTCAACTTTTGCAATTTTACATAAAAAATTAATAATTATATAATTAGCCACTGTAGCAAGGTTAGTGATTATTTGTATAAGGAGATGCTTGAGGCTATGGAGGCTAGAAAAGAAAAGTTATGGACGTTACCCTTTGTGTTAGACACCGTTATTAATTTACTGGTATTTTTGATTTATTATTTATTAATCGTTATTATTGCTGTTGTGGCTAAAGATTCGTTGCATGCTACCTCAAGTCAAGCGGGCTTGGCCGTTGGAATTTATATTATTGGTACGGTGGTTGCGCGTATATTTGCAGGGCGCTTTGTAAGCACATTAGGTGGACGTAAGGTATTATATGTAGGCTTAGGAATCTATTTAATTTCAACGATTTTGTATTTTTATATTCCTAATTTACTTGTATTGGATACGATTCGTTTTATCAATGGTTTTGCTTATGGGATCACTTCTACCGCTACGAGTACTATTGTAGCGAGTGTTATTCCTAAAACACGTCGTGGCGAAGGCATTAATTATTATGGTTTGAGCACAAGTTTAGCTGCGGCTATTGGTCCATTTTTAGGGATTTTCTTATTGTCGGTGACGAATTTTAATACGATTATTGCTCTTTGTGTGTTCTTAGTTATTCTATGTGTAGTTGGGGCTTTTTTGATGGAGTTTGAAGAACCTAAGCTTAGTGACGCGTTAATTAAAGAAGAATCAGGGCGTCGCATTTCTGATTATTTAGAACCACGAGTTAATTCTATTACTTTAGTTTCCATATTAGTAGGATTTGCTTATTCGGGGATTTTAGGATTTATGGCGTCGTATACACGAGATATTGATATGGTACAAGCTGGTACTTGGTTCTTTGTAGTCTATGCCATTATTATTACGCTGACTCGTCCGTCTTTAGGTCTTATATTTGATCGCAAGGGCGAAAATTATGTGTTATATCCTTGCTTTATTTCATTGGCTATTGGTATTTTGCTATTAGCATTTGCACAGGCTAGTTGGATGATTTTATTATCGGCTCTTTTTGTGGGATTGGGCTACGGTACGTATATGTCAAACGGACAGGCAGTGGTTGTTAAAATGGTGCCATTTCATCGGATTGGCATTGCTACCTCTACCTATTTTATTGCTCTTGATATTGGTTTGGGTTTTGGCCCCTATGTATTAGGCGGGGTTAAAGAGCTGATAGGTTTCACGAATATGTTTGTATTAACGGCAATTGTTGCGGTAGTGGCCTTTATTTGTTACCATTTTTTATATGGACGCTTAATTGGTACGCCCGATGATCCTGCTTTGAAAGCACAAAAAGAAGAACTGGAAATTTGATAAATTCGCTATTTACTTTATGTTTTAAGGGGTATATACTAGTGCGAGTATATAATTCTCGTTGTGTGGGAGGATAGGATTAACATGTCGGTTAAACAAGCTGAAGGGTTAATGTTATTTGTAACATTTGCGTGGAGTTCGTCGTACTTGTTAATGAAAATTGCTTTAGAAGGTGTAGAGCCATTTAATTTGATTGCGTTGCGGTTTTGTATTGCTTTTATCTGCGTGAGCATTGTGTTTTTTAAGCTATTCAAACAGTGTACTTGGTCGACATTTTATAAGGGCGTCGGATTAGGTGCTTTGGTGTGGATTTCGTTGTTTGGGACTGTTACGGGGGTTAAACTTACAACGGCTTCGGCCGCTGCTTTTTTAGGAACAACGACAGTTGTATTAGTGCCTATTATTGAGGGGATATGGCGCAAAAAATGGCCACCTAAAATAACCGTATTGAGTATTGCCTTAGCTTTTTTAGGATTAATCTTATTCACCGTTAAAGAAGGTTTTTCTCTAGATGTAGGGGCTATATATTGCTTGTGGGGCACTTTTGGTTATGCTAGTTATATTATTATTCTAGGTAATATAGCTAAAGGCAAAGATGGTATTCTTATTAGTATGATTCAATTTGCGGCTATTGGGGTGCTGAGTTTATTGAGTTCGTTTGTTTTTGAAACGCCTCGTTTGCCACAAACAAATGAGCAATGGGGTGCTGTGCTTATACTGGCTATCGTGTGTAGTGCATTTTGCTTTTTGATGCAAATGATTGCTCAACGATATATTTCTCCATCTAAAATCGGTCTTATTTATTCTATGGAACCAGTCTTTGCGGCCGTTTTGGCCTATGTATTCTTGCATGAAGTATTAGGACTACAAGAATATATTGGCGCAACGTTTATTATGATTGCCATTGTTCTTAAAAATATAGTATATCGTAGTAAATATGCTTTATTGCAACGAAAGCGAAAACATTGGAATCGGAAATTGACTGTGAAATAAGACTTCTTAAAATTTAAGTAGTTAATATTTGAGGGCTATAGCGTAAAATCGAAATGATTTAATGCTACACCCTCTTTTCTATTTGTTAGATAATATAAAAAGGGGCTGTAACGAAATACAACTCCTGAAATAAATAATGCGGTTTGAAGATATAAAAGTGTCTTCGAACCGCATTATTTCTATATTTATATAAGAAAAAAGGCCCCAAAGGGCCTTTTTTGTTGGTATAATTAATTTATGAACAAAAACCATATCCAACACGATAATTATACTAAAATTTCAGGTTTTCGCCAAGTAGTTTTATCTTTGGATTATGGCGTTCGGATTGAACCTAATGAGCCGGTGAGATTACTGGATGCTGTATTGGAGGAACTAGATTATACAAAGTTACAGCATCTCTATTCTTCAAAAGGAAGAAAATCTTTAGTACCACCATCTATTTTGTTTAAAATCTATGTATATGCCATGACCGAAGGCATTGTATCTGTTCGTAAAATTGCAGAACAATGTACTAAAAATGTTCACTATATGTGGTTATTACAGGGGTATCCAACACCCTCACATATGGTATTTCATCGATTTTTCAAGCGACTAACTATTGAAGTATTGCAAGATTTGTTTACACAACTAATTGAAACACTGAGCCAAGTAGATAGTATAGATTTTTCAGAAGTATTTATTGATGGAACTAAATGGGAAGCGTATGCCAATAAATATAGTTTTGTATGGAAAAAAGCGATTCTAAAACATGCGGCTAAACTTCCAGAAAAGTTAAACATACTACAGGATAAAGTGGCTACTGAACTTCAATGTGATAAGGTAACATCATTGACTAATGATGAACTTTTAGTCTATCTAGAGAAAGAAATTATTAGACAACAAATTCAATTTGTACATGGTTCAGGTAAGCGTAAGCATACATTACAACGCTTATTCGAAGAGTGTGTAGCCATTCGTAACAAGCGTATGGAGTATGATGAAGCATTACAAATATTAGGGAGTCGAAATAGTTATTCAAAAACAGATGCTGACGCTACCTTTATGCGATTAAAAGAAGACCATATGCTAAATGGTCAATTAAAACCTGCGTATAATGTGCAATTAGCCGTTCATAGTGAATACATTGTGGGTGTTGGTGTATTTCCTAATCCTACAGATACAAAGACGTTAATCCCGTTTATGAAACAATTAGAATCTCAGTACAAACAGAAATTTCAATATATAGTAGCGGATGCTGGTTATGACAGTAATGAAAATTTATCTTGGTTGTTAGCACATGACTACAAAACATGTATAAAACCAAGTAACTACGAACGAAGTAAGACTAAACGATACCGCGAAGACATAGGTCGTGCAGAAAATATGGCGTATGATGAGGTAAGTGATAGTTTTACCTGCGCTAAAGGGCGTAAATTACACTTTCAACGTATTAGAAAAAGTAAAAGTAAAACAGGATTTGTCTATGAAAGTAGAGTCTACTGTTGCGAAACATGCAATTATTGTGGATTACGTAACCAGTGCCAAAAAGCATATTATGGAGTACAACCTAAACGTAACAAAACACTTTATATTTCAACAGATTACCAAGCAATGCTAGTAAAAAACAATGAGGTCTTTAACAGCCCGTTAGGAACACGGCTTCGTGTTAATCGCTCCATTCAAGTTGAAGGCGTATTCGGTGTACTAAAAGAAGATATGATGTACAAACGCTTTCGACATCGAGGGAAAGATAATGTGGAAAAAGATCTTTTACTAATGGCGTTTGGTTTCAATCTAATGAAGTTACATAACCGAATACAAAAAGGCCGGTTAGGTCAGCGTTTATTTAAATTAAAAAACGTTGCATAATTATATTTAAAATAGCTTTGTTGAAAGCTTATTTAAGTGCGTCTAAAAACTAACACCAAGACTTCTTTGAAGACATCAGTATCTCAAAGAAGTCTTGGTGTTAAAAAGAAAAAAGGGCTGTAACGTAAATGCCGGATAAAATCCACATTTCGTTACAGCCCCTTGTGTTAATGCTGTATGGAGCGGAATTTGGGAACACCGCTTCATTATTGCTTTTCTAGCTGTATTTATTAGAAAAGGGCAAAAAAAGGGCAACTATAAATTAATAGTATTTAGTTTTTCTATTATATTTTCTTTCATATGTTCCGTCACATGTGAATATATTTCTAATGTAGTCCGAGGGTTATTGTGGCCAACTCTAGCCATGATAGCTTTAAGGGGGACACCTAATTCACTTAGTAAGCTAATATGAGTATGTCTAAATACATGTGTTGAAATATGCTTGCCGTTGATGTCTAAACGCTTTAATATCTTATTGATTTGTTGCGTTTCGTAAGGGTGGCCATTCTGATTGATGAATATATAGCGTTCTTCTTCTGGTGGCTCACCGAGGCTCATATATTGCCATCTATTGGAGCGTATAAAGAACTCTATAATTTCTTTTGACCTATCATTAAGAGGAACTTTTCTATAGCTGTATAGGTTTTTTGGTGTTCCTCTAGTTCTAGTGCTGGCGTCATAGCTACCGTTTACATCAATTGCACCATTGAAGCGGTTGTAATCACACTCACGGAGCGCTAATAACTCCCCTATGCGTAAGCCTGTAAATGTCATAAATTCTATCAGAAGGCCTATACGCTTATGAATGTTGGCTAACTGTGCAAAACATAGTTTTAGTTCGTTATGATCCAGAAATTTATTACTTGCTTTTCTAATCTCGGTAATAGTCTTTGGCTTTGCTTTTATAGTAATGTCTAAAAAGTCCTGTACATTAGCTATATACCCTTTTCGCCTTGCGTATTGCAGGGCGTTTTTTAGTATGCGTAAAAGGCTACATGTGTATTTATAAGTTGCACCTTGTACGTGATGAAAATTAACCAATACTTCTTCAATATATATGCTTTTTAGGTCGTATAGTGGTATATCCTCAAATAAGGCTTTTAAGCGATTGAATGAAGAATCGTAGGTATTTTGAGTTCTAGGGGATACAGTAGGCTTATAATAGTTTATCCATTCTTCTATTACTTGATACAGTGTTACGGTAGGCGTAATAGTCTTAACTTCTAGCGCTTCTTTAGCTTCATTTATTTTGCACATAAGCTTTGTATAGGCTCTTTTCTGGTGCTTAGGGCTATTACCTTCTAGGGTAACAGATACCCGCTTCATAGTGTTTGTTTTAGGGCATTTGTACCGTTCATAGTAACGGTATACCGTGCCTTTTTGTGTTTGTCGTTCCTCTATCCACATGTCTATTTGTCCTCTCTTGTGGGCGAGAAATAACAAGCCTATTACAGGTTAACATCTGTTAATAGTGATACTCTTGTTAGAAAAATAAAGGGTTCTAAGTTATAGTTTTGCTTTTTTCGATAAATTTCTTCTATAGATTCTAAAGTTAGCTCTAATAATATATTTTCATGGTCTTCATAAAATGAACGCCAGTTTTCGAAGTCTGAATCTTTTATATTAACTACAGGAATTTTATTTTCACTTAGTAAAGTCACATAAAGCGACATTTCTAGAAACTCATCATTATCATAATTAACTATAACTTTAAAAATATTATTATCCAGTGTTATATCAATATTAAATGGGTAGTAATATAAAAAATCTGTAAAATTTAAATTTAGATATTTACATAGATTGTTAAGATATTCAACATTAAGTTGTTGAAATTTATTAGATATTAAATTCTGGATAAAAGTTCTTGAACTGTTAGTTTCAGTTGCTACCCTATAGGCTGTTAAATCTCGTTCATATAATATATTTTTTAGTGTTGATATTATCATTTATTATCACCTCTAAACATATATTAGCAGAATAAGAGCGGTAATTCAATGATATTTTAAATTATATTGTAATTTTATAAAACATTGTATTGACAAAATATAACATTGTGATTTAAAATTTAGTTGTAATTTGAAGTTACAATGAAATTTAAAAGGAGGAAAAGAAATATATGCAGAATAGAATTGAAGTAATGGCGAATGTAAAAGTTCAAATACTTAGAGAATTAATGTTAAAGCATGGTTTATCTTCTAAAGCTTTAGCTAAAGAAGCGGGAGTAGGTATTGTAACAATATATAATTTGTTACGTGGTAAACCATGCGGAATACCTATTGCTAATAAATTGGCTAAGGCTTTAAATGTTCCTGTAGACGAATTATTCACAGTGTAAACCTCAACCTATCATATTATCATCTCTCTAACTGTGAATATTCGTTTGTAAGGCGTTTTTATTAAGAAAGGATGTGTTTGTATGGAGCTAATACAACAAGAGTATGCAAGACCTAAATTCTTCATGATTAAGTACAATGTCAGCCGAACTACATTGTGGCGGTTATTGCAGAATATGAAAACACGGCCAAAGTTTAAGAATTCATTTAGACGAACTAGCCCAGGTGTTGAATTAATCAATATTGCAGATTTTGACCGCTTCATGGTAATTCGAACCGCAGAACTAGAAAGGGTGTGATGGATCATGTCAGAAAAAGAAAAAGCCGCTCCATGTGCGCCAACACATGAAGCGGTAAAGGAAAGTAAAGCTAGCAGGCTTTATACTTCCTTTTTATTATATCAATTCCCCGCAGGGATATCAAATGAAAGGGGGATTATATGTTTAGAAATGGGAAATATTTCAACGGTAGAACATTTTTACATCAACAATTAGGTGATGACCTTATAAACGAATTAAAAATTTGCCGTATTAGACAAAATAAATATGAAGAAGACGGTAATATATTTAATCGGGATTTAATGTTTTATAGTGAAGAATATGGTGTTTATAAAA
Source organism: Veillonella criceti (assembly GCF_900460315.1). Taxonomy (NCBI): domain Bacteria; kingdom Bacillati; phylum Bacillota; class Negativicutes; order Veillonellales; family Veillonellaceae; genus Veillonella; species Veillonella criceti. The sequence goes on from NZ_UHIO01000001.1 coordinate 1,786,336, forward strand.
CGCTACCGAGTAAGAAATTGAACGCAGAAATACGAAGGCGAATAAAAAATATTTCTAATAACCGTCAACGAGAAGTGCGACTGTATATTGAAGATATGGCAGAAATTAAGGATATAAAATTTGAAAACTATATAGCAACTAAAAATGTTATTCTTGATGTTTTTAATCGAGCAACATTCAGGTATTCGCCTGATATTATATGCACTCGGTATATACCTACTGAATATAATCGCTTACAGAGTGAATGCTCTATTCTTGATAAGTTTATGAATACAATTACTTGCGGTAATAAAGATATAGAAAACCTGCTTTACGAATTTATAGGGTATTGCTTATCGCCAACAATATTTATACATCAATTTTTTATTATTATTGGTGAGGGTAGCAATGGAAAAAGTACATTTTTTAAGTTGCTAACGGAATTATTAGGGCATTGGAATGTAGGCAATACGCCACTAAATAAATACGGTGGGCGCTTTGAGTTAGCCGGTATGGAATATATAGCTGTTAATATAGGCGATGACATAAGCGATAAGGCGCTATTAGAAACAGATAACCTAAAGAAATTAGTTAGTGGTGACCCTGTCAAGGTAGAGCAGAAAGGAAAACAAGGATATGTTATATATCCAACATGTAAGCATATATTTAGTGCGAACACTATGCCTAGGGTTGTAGATACAAGCGGGGGCATGAAAAGGCGTTTTGTGGCTATTCCATTCAATGCAGATTTTAAAAAGAATGGGGATCCTGAAATTTTAAACAAGATAATTGAAGCGGGTGGTCTTACCGTACTTATGAATAGAGCGCTTGAGGGGTTACAGCGATTACGTTCAGCTTATCAATTCACAATGTGCGATGAAGTCTTACTCACTACTGAAGAGCATTTGAAAGAAATGAACCCCTTAGCAATATTTAATGACATGTGGCTTAATAATGAGTTTGAACCCTATGAAAGCCCTACTGCTAAAGAATTTGTTTGTGTACCGATTAATGAAGTGGTGGCTAATCAATATTACAAGTTTTATAAAGACTTTTGTAAGCAATATGGATTTGAGGCGTTAGGAATTACTCGATTCAATCGGGAGATGAAACGGCTAGGATATGAAAAAACTAGGTGTTGGAATGGAAATTTACGGGGTAAATATGTATATGCTCTAATGCTCAAAGAATGCGCTAATTCATCTAAATAAAATGGTGCATTGAGAATGCAGTATTTATAAGGGTTTATCGGTGAATGCTCTAAATGCTCTAAATATTTTTACATTATAAGTATATATAAGTATATAAAGTATATAAAGTATATAAAGTATATAAAGTATATAAAGTATATAATGAGTTAAAAAAATATGGTGCATTTGTTGCAATGACTACAAAGCCAGTAAATACAAGGGTTTGTATGCACTTTTTTTATAAATTAAATTGGTGCATGCAATAAATTATGTGGTGCATACAGTAGAACTGAAAGATAAGGAGATAAGATATGTTTAATAAATTAGTTTGGGATGAACAAGAATTTAAAAAAGCGCATATGTGCTATAAGAAGATAGTAAAAATTCAAGATGAAGTCTTTACTCAGGAAGTGTTAGATAATATAATCAATGTTTTAGTTCTGTTAGATGCATTTAGCCTTGAGAATATCGAAGATGAGGAGCTTAAATTAATGGCGAGAGTGAAAACTTTATATTTACTAGGCTATATTAACGGTAAGGCAGTGTGATGGCGTATGAATAAAAAGACATCGATTCAAGACAGTACTTTTATAAAAGCTGTAGAAGTTATGACAGACGCAGTACATAGAAATATTAAAACAGTATTTTTTACGGTGAATACAATGGACGCATTAAATGAAATTTGTGCTAACTTTGGTTTTTATGACTATAATATCACTCCGTTTACAATGGAATACAACGGAAAGACATTAGCTTGTTACGCTACTAAAGCAGAATATAACCCTAAGAAAGCAAGTATTAAAGGATAGAATTTACGTTAAAAAAGTGAGGGTATTTATTATGGAAAATATAAACTTAGTTGAAAATATAACTTGTGAAAATGTAAATGAACTTGACGATTTTGATGTTGTTATAGAAATTATGAGAAGTTGCGTTGAAAGCGCTGAAACAGGGCGTAAATGGAATGATGTATTAGCTGAAATGTGTATACGTTGTTATAGAGAGGGTAAGCGTGCAGGTTTTGACATGAGAAAAGCGTATGATGAAGTAGTAGCGACATTGTAGCAGGGCCTAATAAAGAACAGCTAGTAGGCCAATTTAGGGGGCGTTGTGGTTATATCCATAGCGCCTTTACTCTTATTCAAGGTAGGTTCTTCTGGAGCGTATGGAGCAATTACGGCAACTGTGATCGCAAGCATTAGCTAGATGTAAAAAATAAACTTGCCTTGCTTTCGCTCAAAATTAAGCAAAAGTCTAAAAGTCGTGTTTTGCTACTTTTTAATGTGGAATTGTTGACAAAAGTTGACATTGAACAGGCTCAAAAAAGAGCAAGTTCAGATGTTGATAAAAGTTGACATTCGCTCAAAATTGAGCAAAAGTTTAAAAGTCGTGTTTTGTTATATCATTTCAACATGGCCAACATATAAAACTTGAGAAAACTTGAGGTTGAAATGTTAATGTTTGTTAAGGTCAAAACCTTATAAAACCTGATATTTATTTTATGTATTAAGGGGGTAACGTTTTGCGACACCCTAAAAAAGAGTATAGCGAGATTTGCGAGGCCCTAAAAAAGAGGTATCCTTACATTTCTGACTCCCTAAAAAAAGAGTATTCGGAGATTTCGGAGGCCCTAAAAAGGAGATGATACAATGATAAAAGCTAAAATTAGTTATAATCCTAAAGAAGATAAATGCATAGTAGGTGAAGTGTTGAAACAGTTTTCTGTTGATAAATATCGATTGAAATTTATTTCTAGGCCTGTTAATGGAGAACTTAGGACAATCGCATATATTAACCCTAAAATTAAGGGTATAAAGTAGCGATAAATGCAGTAATGGCGGTGCTTTTTGCTTGTTTATATGCCTTGAAATATGGTATAATAAAGATAGTTAAATAAGCAAAGTACCGCTATTGTAATTGACGAATTATAATGGTAAGGCAAATAAATAAAACTGAACTGGGTTCAATGCGCAAGGGCTTAGGAATGTTGAATAGCCGTGGGAATAATAAATCTCTTCTGGGTTAGAGGAGTGCTGTTATTTCCTCGGCTTTTTATTTTGTCCGTGGGACTTATTTAGCTAGGATACTAAGCATTACCTTCTTTTAATGTTGAGTACAACTCTGTTAAAGTGGTTTTGTTTACCTTCGGCAACCACAAACAATATTCCCCGCCATAGCTGTAATTAAATTACAGCTATGGCGGGGTGTGTTGTATAACCTTACTTTAGGGATAAAAAGGAGAATGAATTATGAGTAATAACGCAAACCAAAGCGGTAATAATGGGAATGAAAAGCTGTTTACACAGCAAGAAGTAGATAACATTGTAAAAGATCGTCTTGAACGTGAACGCAAGCGCTACAGTGCAGACGCTGACGCTATGGGCGAATTAAATAGACAGGTTGCAAGCCTACAGGCTGAATTATCACAACTAAAAGAAGATAAGGCAGCACAGGCGGAGCAACTAAAGACTGAAAAAATTAAAAATGCAATTATTGATGAATTAACCAAAGGTAACGCAATAAATACAGCTAGTTTAGTACATGTATTTAGTGGTGGCGCAAATATTAGTGATGATGGAACTATTATGGTAACAGGAGAAGATGGGAATGCTGTTTCTGTAAAAGACGGTGTAAAAGCGTGGTTGAAAGAAAATTTATGGGCTGTTAAAAATACATCTCAGCCGGGCGCTGGTAGTGCCATGGACCCTGGGCGTGCTTATGATAGTGATGCTGTAATGAGTGATTCATTGCGTGAAGCCTTTGGACTAGTTAGAAAGGATTGAATATTATATGGCAACGATTGAATTAGCTTCTAAATATGCTTCATTAGTAGATGAGAAATTCACAACGGAAAGTAAAAGCGACTTGTTAACTAATCAAGATTATGATTGGATAGGTGTTAAGACGGTGCGAATATATAAAGTTAGCACTTCTGAAATGAATGATTATGATCGTGATTTAGAGGGCAAATACGGCGGTAAATCATATTATGGCGAGGTTAAAACGCTAGACGCAACCACGCAAGAAATGACATTAAGCCGTGACCGTTCATTTACATTTGTAATTGATAGATTAGATGATGAGGAAACAGGAGATGCATTAGGTGCAGCGAAAGCTTTAGAACGTCAATTGCGAGAGGTTGCAATTCCTGAATTTGATGAGTACACACTAAATAAGATTTGTACTGAAGCAGGGATTAAACCTAAGGCAAAAGCATTGACTGTTGATAATATTGCTACAGAGATTTTAACGGCTACTAATGCGTTAGACAATAAAGAAGTACCAGAAGCAGGGCGTATTCTTGTTGTAACACCTGATACATACTTCTTAATGAAACAATCTAAAGATATTGTTATGAATACAGAAGTTGGTAGCGATATGCGTATTAAAGGGGTAATCAGTAGCTTAGACGGTATGCAAGTATTGAAAGTACCTGCTTCCCGTTTACCAAAGAATTTCGGCTTTATGGTGGTTCACCCTGTAGCCACAGTATGCCCTCGTAAGCTAAACGATTATAAAATTCATGATAACCCGCCAGGGATTAACGGCTTCTTAGTTGAGGGGCGTTTATGTTATGATGCCTTTATTTTGGATAATAAAAAAGACGCTATTTATTATCAACCTATGACCGTTAGCACAAGTGCATAATTCAGATAGAGAGATGATATAGAAATAGCCACAATGGGGAATGATACGCCTGTTGTGGCTGTTTTATTAGAAAAGTAATTCTCTTATTTGCGCTGTAAGTATAGATAGTTTAGATATAAATACCTTAGGAGATTTTTATTTGTTAGTACGGATTAAATGAGGTGGACGGAATGGGATATTATGAAAAGACATTAGAACTTATGCGATTAAATGATAAAATTCATGTGCTAAAAGCTAAACTATATAGCCTTGATGGGGTAACGGTTAGTTATATATCCAATACACCGAGAGGTAAAGGCCATAAAGGGGATAAAATAGGGCATATCGTGGCTAATAGAGAAGAATTAATAGCTGAAATAGCAGCCTTAGAGAAGCAGAGCGAGCCGTATATTAAAGATGTGCGAAAGGCGTTGCGGGCGTGTTGTAATTATGATTTATCGAATAGTATAGAATCTCATAGACTTGTTAGTAATGTAATCGTATATAATTACACAGTTGAAGAAGTAAGCGAATTAAGTGGTAAGAAAATTTCACAAATCCAAAGGAACATAAGAACTTATCTTAGTCGCATGAAAGAGCGAGAGGAAAAAGGTACATTAGATATTAAATCATACTATTAAAAATAGGCGAGCGCATGGCCCGCCTATGAGAGGTGATAATATGATGTTTCCTATATTTAATTGTAGGGGGCAAACGCGTTTTAGGGGGCAAGCCTAGGGGGCGCTTTTAAGGGCAAACATATAATAAAAATGAAAAAAGAAGAAATACTTCAATCTTGTATAAACCTAGTAACTACCTGAATAGTTGACCTTTTGAAACAAGATGAAATCTTTCTTCTTAGTGTTTTTAATAATGGAGCGGCCGATGGGAGTCGAACCCACCTCTACGGCTTGGGAAGCCGTCGTTCTACCGATGAACTACGGCCGCAATTTATAGTACTCGTTCATTTTATCAAGTTTAGAAACATTTGTAAATAGTTGAATCTTTAAGAATTTAGCCGATTGATGTATTCTATTTTTTCAAGCGGAAATAGGATGGTAGTGACGCCATAGGCATAAGCGGAAAGTTCATATGGTTGATAGAGCATACCAATCGCACCATTTCCTAGGAGCACATAATTATCATTGTGCACTTCTACATCAGGGAGTCCGAATAACTGCTGTGGATAGAGTCGATTTTTCATATCTTGACTATATACTGAAAGCATGCCCGAGCTAACTAACTCTTTTAGTTGCTGATTATTAGCTAGTTTGACATAATTGTAAGCTGGAATACGTTCGCCGGTATGCTTATTGAATACTAAACCTTGGTGGGTATAGTAGCCATGTGCCGCTTGGCCATTATACCAGCCTTGTTCAATTGATAAAGATAATACATTTTCATCTTCGTAGGTAATATCGTAGTTCATGACAACTTGATACATTTTTTCTTTATAATACATAGTTTGCATACGACCTACATAGGAGGCAATGAGTTGATTCATTGCTTCTTGGGCTGTTTGGTTTTCTACATAAATTAGTGGATACCTTAATTTAAGATTGATGTCAGTTTGTGTTTTTTCGATAATTTGTCCTTGACTAGAGGCAGTGAAACAACAAAAGGCGAAGACTAGTGCTAGTAGTTTTTTCATGGGGATCCCTCCTTATGAATATGGTGATGTTTTTACATGATACATGTGTATATTATTGTACTCTGTTTATCGAAAAATATAAATTGCCAATGGGGAAACTGTTATACTATAATGTAGTAGATAGATACAAATGTTAATCAGTAATTATGATATATTGACTAGTAAATCTAATAAAATCTACAGATTAATGATGATTTATATTATATAAAAATATGATGATTTGTATTATGTAGAGAGTTTGATTAGATATATGACTAGTGACAGGAGGTTGACCTATGACATTGTTGGATGAAATTTTAAAAGCCAATGAAGCATATGTAGCAGATATTGTTAAAGAATATGGTGAAGCGGGGATGCCAGCTAATAAGGCTCCACAGCGACACATTGCCATTTTGACATGTATGGATACGCGCTTGGTGGATTTATTGGAACGCACGATGGGGATTGATCGTGGTGATGCTAATGTCATTCGCGTGGCAGGCAATTGTATTACCGATGTGTTTAGTGATGTAGTGCGTAGCTTGATAGTAAGTATTTATGAGTTAGGTGCTAAAGAGATTTTTATTGTTGGTCATGAAGATTGTGGCATGGAAAAAACTTGTCCGGATGCACTTTCTAATCGTATGATTGAACGTGGTATTTCAGCAGAAGCGATTACAATGATTCGTTGTGAGATGGAACGTTGGGCTAATCATTTTTGTCATTCAGAGCAAAATGTGGTGAAAGCAGTTGCTCAGCTTCGTCAGAATCCATTAATTCCGGACGATGTTAAAATTCATGGTCTTATGTTGAATCCATATACAAGTAAATTGACGGTTGTAGTTGATGGCAATAAACCGAACAATCAATTGGATTCGATGGCTGTGTGTACTTGCTGTTAAGTAATAGTGAACCGTTATTTTGTTTGACACTAGTGTCAGATAGATAACGGTTTTCTTATGCTTAAAATAACAATAATTTTGTTTATATAGGAGGTTTTACTTTGCAAATAGAAAAGAATACAAAAGTGTTAATTACGCTCATGATTGCATCGTTTTTAACCCCGTTTTCTGGGAGCTCGCTTAACTTGTCGATGCCTGACATTGGCCGGGCTTTTCAAGTGGGGACATCAGAACTTAGTTGGGTAGTTGAAATTTTCTTGATGACATGTGCTATTTTTACAGTACCTATGGGGCAATTGGGCAATCGCATCGGTAAGAAAAAAGTATTCCTTATGGGAACCATTTTATTCTCGGTGGCTTCCTTTTTGATTTATTTTGCCACCTCGATACATTGGCTCATGATTTTGCGTGCTATACAAGGCATTGCTTCGGCCATGCTGTTTTCGACAGGTACAGCGATTGTCGCATTGGTATATCCGCCGGCACGTAGAGGTTGGGCCATGGGCATGGTTGTTTCTGTAGTGTATGTGGGATTAGCGATTGGCCCTGTTGTAGGGGGCTTTTTGAATTATCGCTTTGGTTGGCAAAGCATATTTTATTTTATTGGCCTATTAGGAACTGTTGCTACGATTATGACGATTCTTTTTATCAAAGAAGATTGGGTGAATCGAGAGCAAGGTCATTTAGGTGGAATGAGTCTTTTTTTATATGCGACGTCGCTTGTTGCTGGCCTATATGGTTTGTCTGAAGTAGCAACGACTTGGTGGGGAAAATATTTGTTGGGGATAGGTGTATTCTTCACTGCCCTGTTTGTTATTCATGAAGCAAAGGTGGCGAAGCCGTTGCTTCCAGTGAGAATTTTTTTAGAGAATAAAACATTTTCTTTTTCTAGTTTGGCTGCTATGTTGAATTATAGTGCCACATTTGCTGTTGGTTTTCTGATGTCACTTTATTTGCAGATGATTATGGGATATGATTCTGAAACGGCCGGTTGGTTTTTATTAGTACAATCTATTGTAATGGCTGTTTTATCACCATTTATGGGGACGTTGTCAGATCGGTATGGTTCGGCTATCTTAGCGTCTGCTGGTATGGGGGTTATTGCTGTTGGTTTATTCGTTGTATGGCAGGCAATGAATATGACTTCGGTGATGGTTATTATTGGGGGATTAATTGTTATGGGGATAGGGTTTGCTATGTTTTCCGCACCTAATAATAATGCGATTATGAGCGCTGTACCGCCGGCTTATTTTGGTATGGCAAGTTCTGTTATTAGCACTGTGCGACTTCTTGGGCAAGTGCTTAGCATGGCTATTGTGGCCTCTATTCTTTCGCGGATTGATGCAACTAGTGCGAATAGTTTAGAACCTGCTGTATTACTGGCGAATATACAGTATGCATTAGTAGTCTTTATGGGATTTTGTATTGTGGGAATTGTGCCCTCTATGATTCGTAATAAATGAGTGGTTTCACATGATATAATATTGTTACGTATTGATTAAGCAGAATGAAAAGGAGTTTATATGAAGTGGTCAGTTGAAATTTATTCGGAATTACCTGAAACAGCTCGGGAGATTCGACAAGTTGTGTTTGTGGAAGAGCAAGGATTTGAAGAGGAATTTGATGCAGTTGATGCTACAGCAGCTCATTTGGTAGGCTTTGTTGATGATGAAGCTGTTTGTACTTGTCGTTTTTTCCGTGAAACAGAAAATTCATCAGTGTTTATCATTGGACGTGTGGCTGTTTTAAAAACACATAGAGGTCAACAATTAGGCTCTAAATTAATACTTGCTGCTGAAGATTTTATTCGAGTTATGGGTGGTGTAAAAAATAAGTTAGCGGCTCAAGTAAGAGCTAAAGGGTTTTATGAATCCTTAGGCTATCAGGCTGAAGGAGAGGAATTTGATGAGGAAGGTTGCCCACATGTGTGGATGACAAAATAATAAAATATTAGGGATAGCGTGTAATTAGATACAATTTTAAATATTGAGAGACTGAAAGGGGCTGTAACGAAATACAACCTCTAAAACTAATAATGCGGATTAAAGATAAGAAAGTGTCTTTAATCCGCATTATTTCTATATTTATATAAGAAGGGGCTGTAACTTAAATAACGGAGAAAATCCGCATTTCGTTACAGCCCCTTTTATTTTGGGAAGTTGGTAGGAGCGTAAATTACTTTCTTTTTATGAAAATATTATATGAAAAGATTAATATTACATTTAAATTTACTGTGTGTTAAATTTTCTGTTTTTAGATAAGATTTTTTGCTATCAAAATGAAAAATTAATGGATTAAAAATGAAGTTTGTTAACAGTATGCATTAAGAGTAATGTAAAAATTGATGGATTAGGTTGTGAAAAATTATGGAATTTAATATTTTGAAATTTATGATTAGAAAAACAAATAAAGTAGATTATAAGTAAACTCAATAATTCCCTTTGTTTTAATGGGTTATTTGCGGTTTTTGGTAAAATTAAATAAAACGATAAATATAACTATAGTAGTATTGATTTTTTATTGTGATAGATGTAGAATAAAAATTGATAATAAGAAATTCATGAAATCCTTATATTTTTGATAGGTGAAAATCAAAGTTTATTTTATAGATATATGAGATTGAATTAGGGATTGATGAGTAAATTTTCTTATATCTGAATATTTTTACTGTTAATAGTTTTGTTATTCATTGGTTTTTATGTAGTTTTATCTTAGGGGGCTTTGAAACAGTATAGTTATAACTTATGTATTGTATCTAATGAGTGGGATAATGGGATAGGAGTAGGTATAATGAATAAGATTTACAAAGTTATTTGGAGTAAAACAAAGGGCTGCTATGTAGTAGCATCTGAATTTGCAAAACGAGAAGGGAAAGCAGCAAGTTCTCATATGAGTGCATTACGTGCTACATTTGCTACTTTTTGTGTTGCAAGTTTATTAACTGGTAGTGTGATGGCGGCTTCGACGGTCATGACACGGGATGATAATTTTAATTTACTCATAGGTGCTAATACGACGGCTGCGTCGGAAAATTCTGTTGTTGTAGGCGATAATATTACAGTTGGTGAAAAGGCGGATAACTCTGTCGTTCTTGGTGGTTCTTATACAGAAGATGGAAAACGGACAGATACTAATGTTACAGCCTTGAATTCTGTAGTTATTGGCTTAGGGAATACTGTAAAGGGCTATGCTACCGATATAAAATATAGCGATAAAAAAGATACGAACATATTTAATACTGTCATTGGTACGGGCAATGTTATTGAAGGGGAAAATGTTACTAATAAGGGACAAGTATTTAAAAATGTAGCGATTGGCTATAAGAATAGAGTCGCCACTCAAAACGCTGTAGCGCTTGGTAATGAAGCAGAAGTAACGGGTATTTCGTCTGTGGCGATTGGTGATAAAGCAAGAGCTATATCGGGAAATACCTTGGCTATTGGGCAAGGTGCTACTGCTCAAGATCAACGCTCTATAGCATTAGGGGTTGGGGCTACCACGGAAAAGAGTGATAGTATTGCTATTGCTGCTACAACTAAGAGCACGTATAGTATTGCTATGGGCTCGTCTGCTAATACGGGTGTGAATGCAAATAACTCGATTGCTATTGGGAAACAGGCTACGGTTAGTGATAATCTTCCTGATTCTATCGTAATGGGCCGTGAGGCTAAAGCTTCTGGTAATGGGTATCAATCAGTAGCAATCGGCACGCAAGCCAATGTGACGGTTGCGGGTGGTGTGGCTCTAGGTGATCGATCTGTTGCTTCTGTAACGACTGGTCAAAAAGGATATGATCCAGCTACTAATAAGGCCAGTGTTAATACAGATAAAACTTGGAAGAGTACATACAGTGCTGTTTCTATTGGTAATGATAGTGCTACTCGACAAATTGTGAATGTAGCAGCCGGCTCTAATGATACGGATGCGGTGAATGTGGCACAGTTAAAAGCAGTGACTTTGCAGACTACAGCTGATACTAAAACAGCAGGTAGCAATGGGCAAGGAAAAGTAAATCTAGCCACTGAAAAACTAAATATTGCTGGTGGTGCTACTGGTACTGCGACAACTGTTAAAAATATTAAAACGTCTTTAACTAGCGATCCTACAAAAATCCAAATCGATTTAGTGAAGGATGTGAATTTAGGTGCTAATGGTTCTCTAACGACAGGGAACACAGTAGTTAATAATAGCGGGGTAAAAGTAACGAATGGTAGCCAATCGAGCTCTTTGACTGCTAGTGGTTTAACGGTTACTAATGGTCCGACGATTTCTACGTCTGGTATTGCTATGGGTAATGATCAGATTACACAGTTAGCAAGTGGTTCTGATGGTGAGTCTAATGGTAAACCGACTTATAATACCCCAACCAATGCAGCGAATATTGGTGACGTAAAGAATATCACGGATGCCGCTACTACAGTGGTTATTAATAACTTGACCGCTAAGGGTATGGATTTTGCCGGTAATACGGGTAAAGTGCATCGTGATTTAGGTCAAACTCTTAATGTAGTAGGTGGTCAAAGTGATACAACTAAGCTATCTGAAGGGGCTAATATTGGCGTAGTTGCTGCAACTACAGGTAATGATGCGAGCTTAACAATTAAACTAGCTAAAGATTTGACTGGTTTAAATACAGTGACAGCTAGTTCGGCTGTTATAGGTAACCAGAGCGGTACAGTAATTAATTCAGATGGTAGTAAGACGCAAGCACCTAAGGGAAGTTATGTAACTGGTTTAAGTAATACGTCTTGGGATGTAAAAAATCCTTCCTATGTGTCTGGTCGAGCAGCGACAGAAGATCAATTAAAAGCGGTGTCAGAGGCTCTTAGCCAACAAGTTGTGGATACAGATGATTATCGTTTAATTCAAAATCCAGCTGCTGGTTCCGATGGGGCATATAAAGTAGCCAATAATAAAGTGACGTTGAAGGTGAAAAATGTTAATGACCCTAAGGCTACCGTTGAAGATGTTGTTATTGATGATGTAGCGTCTGCTACTGATTTAGATAAGTTAACGGATCGTGCTGTTAAATATGATTTAACGGGCGATACAGTGAATAAAAACCAAGTAACGCTAGAAGGTACTAATGGTACACAAATTAAGAATTTAGCAAGTGGCTCTGATGGCGTTAAGGATGGAAAACCAACTTATAATACTGATACCAATGCAGCCAATATTGGTGATGTGAAGCATTTTGCTAATGAAGCCGAAGAAAAAGGCTTAAACTTCTCCGCTGATTCTGGTGCGGCTGTACATCGTGATCTTGGTGAAACCTTAGCGATTGCTGGTGATGGTCAAAATATTGCAACAACAGCTGATGCTAAAACTGGTAAAGTTACTATCTCCTTAACTAACGATATTTCCGTAGGCCAACCAGGCGTACCAGGTAAAGATGGAAAGCCTGGCACACCAGGTAAAGACGGTTCTATTGGTGCTAAAGGAGCCGATGGCTCTGCTGTCGTACTCAACGGTAAAGATGGTTCTATCGGTTTAACAGGCCCTGCCGGTAAAGATGGTGAACCAGGTACATCTATTACAATTAAAGGTGAAAAAGGTCAGCCAGGTTTAAATGGCACTCCAGGTAAAGATGGCATAACTCGAATTGTTTATCAAGAAGGGGAAACAAAGCATGAAGTGGCAACCCTTGACGACGGCATGGTATACACCGGTGATACGGGTCGCGCAGCGGTTAAGTTGAATAAAACAGTAAATATTACTGGTGGTCAAACTGATGCAACAAAATTAGCAGCAGGTCCTAACATTGGTGTTGTAGCGGCTCAAAATAGTGAAAATGGTAAATTAACCATTCAATTAGCTAAAGACATCAATCTTGGTAACGATGGTTCTGTAACAACTGGTAATACTGTAATTAATAATGATGGTTTAACAATCAATAACGGTCCATCTGTAACTAATACAGGCATCAATGCTGGAGATGAACAAATTACAGATGTAGCGAGTGGTGCTACTAGTAAGGACAAAGATAATAATCCAATATATGACAATGATACGAATGCAGCCAATATTGGTGATGTGAAGCATTTTGCTAATGAAGCCGAAGAAAAAGGCTTAAACTTCTCCGCTGATTCTGGTGCGGTTGTACATCGTGACCTTGGTGAAACTTTAGCCATTGCTGGCGATGCACAAAACATTACGACTACAACAGACCCTACTAATGGTAAAGTTACCATCTCCTTAACTAACGATATTTCCGTAGGTCAACCAGGCGTACCAGGTAAAGATGGTCAGCCAGGTACACCAGGCAAAGACGGTTCTATTGGAGCTAAAGGGGCAGATGGTTCGGCTGTTGTACTCAATGGTAAAGACGGTTCCATCGGGTTAACCGGTCCTGCTGGTAAAGATGGTGAACCAGGTAAAACTATCACTATTAAAGGGATTGATGGCCAACCAGGTGTTGATGGTAAAGATGGTATTACTCGTATCGTAGTTGATGAGCATGAAGTAGCAACGCTCGAAGACGGCATGGTATACACTGGCGATACAGGTCGCGCAGCCGTTAAATTGAATAAGGTTGTCAATGTTGCTGGTGGTGAAAAAGAAAGCGCTAGATTATCTTCTGGTAAAAATATTGGCGTAGTAGCTGATCAAGATGGTGAAAATGGTAAGTTAACTATTAAATTGGCTAAGAATTTAACTGATTTAACTTCCGTACAAATAGGTAATACAACAATTAATACAGATGGCTTAACGATTACAAATGGTCCATCGGTAACAAATACAGGTATTGCTGCTGGTGATAAACAAATTACAGATGTAGCGAGTGGTGCTACTGGTAAGGACAAAGCTAATAACCCAATATATGATAACGATACCAATGCAGCTAATATTGGTGATGTGAAGCATTTTGCTACTGAAGCCGAAGAAAAAGGCTTAAACTTCTCCGCTGATTCTGGTGAAGTTGTACATCGTGATCTTGGACAAACTTTAGCGATTGCTGGCGATACACAAAACATTACGACTACAACAGATCCTACTTCTGGCAAAATTATAGTTTCCTTAACCAACGATATTTCCGTAGGGCAACCAGGCGTACCAGGTAAAGATGGTCAGCCGGGTATCCCAGGCAAAGATGGTTCTATTGGTGCTAAAGGGGCAGATGGTTCTGCTGTCGTACTCAATGGTAAAGATGGTTCTATCGGTTTAACAGGTCCTGCTGGTAAAGATGGCCAACCAGGTAAAACTATTACCATTAAAGGGATTGATGGCCAACCAGGTGTTGATGGTAAAGATGGTATTACTCGTATCGTAGTTGATGAGCATGAAGTGGCAACGCTCGAAGACGGCATGGTATATGCTGGTGACCAAGGCAGTGCTGATGTTAAGTTAAATAAGAAAGTCACTGTATCTGGTGGTGTAACTAAGAGTGATGCTTTATCTACTGCTGACAATATTGGTGTGGTAGCAACAAAAGATGAAAAGGGGAATGCGGTTCTTGATGTACGATTAGCCAAAGATATTACAGGTCTTAACTCTGTGACTGCTGGTGGCGTAACTGTTGGTACACAATCGACTACGACTGAAGGTGGCGTAACAAAAGACGGTAATTTCGTTACTGGATTGACGAATACAACTTGGAATACAGACGATCCAGATATTGTATCTGGTCGTGGTGCTACGGAAGACCAATTGAAAGTGGTGTCTGGTGATTTAACAGAAAAAATTAATGCTAAATCAGATTATCGTTTAATCCAAAATCCAGCTGCTGATTCCAATGGGGCCTATAAAGTAGCCGATAACAAAGTGACGTTGAAGGTGAAAAATGTTAATGACCCTAATGCTACCGCTGAAGATGTTGTGATTGATGATGTAGCGTCTGCAGATGATTTAGATAAGCTAACGGATCGTGCTGTTAAATATGATTTGACTGGCGATACTGTGAATAAAAATCAAGTAACGCTAGAAGGTACTAGTGGTACACAAATCAAGAATTTAGCAAGTGGCTCTGATGGTATTAAGGATGGGAAACTAACCTATAATACGGATACCAATGCAGCCAATATTGGTGATGTGAAGCATTTTGCGAATGAAGCAGAACAAAAAGGCTTAAATTTCTCTGCTGATTCTGGTGAAGTTGTACATCGTGATCTTGGACAAACTTTAGCGATTGCTGGCGATACACAAAACATTACGACTACAACAGATCCTACTTCTGGTAAAATTATAGTTTCCTTAACTAACGATATTTCCGTAGGTCAACCAGGCACACCAGGTAAAGATGGTTCTATTGGAGCTAAAGGGGCAGATGGTTCGGCTGTTGTACTCAATGGTAAAGACGGTTCCATCGGGTTAACCGGTCCTGCTGGTAAAGATGGTGAACCAGGTAAAACTATCACTATTAAAGGGATTGATGGTAAACCAGGTGTTGATGGCAAAGATGGTATTACTCGTATCGTAGTTGATGAGCATGAAGTGGCAACGCTTGAAGACGGCATGGTATACACTGGTGATACGGGTCGTGCAGCTGTTAAATTGAATAAGGTTGTCAATGTTGCTGGCGGTGAAAAAGAAAGCGCTAAATTATCTACTGGTAAAAATATTGGCGTAGTAGCTGATCAAGATGGTGAAAATGGTAAGTTAACTATTAAATTGGCTAAGAATTTAACTGATTTAACTTCCGTACAAATAGGTAATACAACAATTAATACAGATGGCTTAACGATTACAAATGGTCCATCGGTAACAAATACAGGTATTGCTGCTGGTGATAAACAAATTACAGATGTAGCGAGTGGTGCTACTGGTAAGGACAAAGCTAATAACCCAGTATATGATAATGATACCAATGCAGCCAATATTGGTGATGTGAAGCATTTTGCTACTGAAGCCGAAGAAAAAGGCTTAAACTTCTCCGCTGATTCTGGTGAAGTTGTACATCGTGATCTTGGACAAACTTTAGCGATTGCTGGCGATAAACAAAATATTGCGACTACAACAGATCCTACTTCTGGCAAAATTATAGTTTCCTTAACTAACGATATTTCCGTAGGTCAACCAGGCGTACCAGGTAAAGATGGTCAGCCGGGTACACCAGGCAAAGATGGTTCTATTGGAGCTAAAGGGGCAGATGGTTCGGCTGTTGTACTCAATGGTAAAGACGGTTCCATCGGGTTAACCGGTCCTGCTGGTAAAGATGGTGAACCAGGTAAAACTATCACTATTAAAGGGATTGATGGTCAACCAGGTGTTGATGGCAAAGATGGTATTACTCGTATCGTAGTTGATGAGCATGAAGTGGCAACGCTTGAAGACGGCATGGTATACACTGGTGATACGGGTCGTGCAGCTGTTAAATTGAATAAGGTTGTCAATGTTGCTGGCGGTGAAAAAGAAAGCGCTAAATTATCTACTGGTAAAAATATTGGCGTAGTAGCTGATCAAGATGGTGAAAATGGTAAGTTAACTATTAAATTGGCTAAGAATTTAACTGATTTAACTTCCGTACAAATAGGTAATACAACAATTAATACAGATGGCTTAACGATTACAAATGGTCCATCGGTAACAAATACAGGTATTGCTGCTGGTGATAAACAAATTACAGATGTAGCGAGTGGTGCTACTGGTAAGGACAAAGCTAATAACCCAGTATATGATAATGATACCAATGCAGCCAATATTGGTGATGTGAAGCATTTTGCTACTGAAGCCGAAGAAAAAGGCTTAAACTTCTCCGCTGATTCTGGTGAAGTTGTACATCGTGATCTTGGACAAACTTTAGCGATTGCTGGCGATAAACAAAATATTGCGACTACAACAGATCCTACTTCTGGCAAAATTATAGTTTCCTTAACTAACGATATTTCCGTAGGTCAACCAGGCATACCAGGTAAAGATGGTCAGCCAGGTATCCCAGGCAAAGACGGTTCTATTGGTGCTAGAGGAGCAGATGGATCGGCTGTTGTACTCAATGGTAAAGACGGTTCTATCGGTTTAACCGGTCCTGCTGGTAAAGATGGTGAACCAGGTAAAACTATCACTATTAAAGGGATTGATGGTCAACCAGGTGTTGATGGCAAAGATGGTATTACTCGTATCGTAGTTGATGAGCATGAAGTGGCAACGCTCGAAGACGGCATGGTATATGCGGGTGACCAAGGCAGTGCTGATGTTAAGTTAAATAAGAAAGTCACTGTATCTGGTGGTGTAACTAAGAGTGATGCTTTATCTACTGCTGACAATATTGGTGTGGTAGCAACAAAAGATGAAAAGGGTAATGCGGTTCTTGATGTACGATTAGCCAAAGATATTACAGGTCTTAACTCTGTGACTGCTGGTGGCGTAACCGTTGGTACACAATCGACTACGACTGAAGGTGGCGTAACAAAAGACGGTAATTTCGTTACTGGATTGACGAATACAACTTGGAATACAGACGATCCAGATATTGTATCTGGTCGTGGTGCTACGGAAGACCAATTGAAAGTGGTGTCTGGTGATTTAACAGAAAAAATTAATGCTAAATCAGATTATCGTTTAATCCAAAATCCAGCTGCTGATTCCAATGGGGCCTATAAAGTAGCCGATAACAAAGTGACGTTGAAGGTGAAAAATGTTAATGACCCTAATGCTACCGCTGAAGATGTTGTGATTGATGATGTAGCGTCTGCAGATGATTTAGATAAGCTAACGGATCGTGCTGTTAAATATGATTTGACTGGCGATACTGTGAATAAAAATCAAGTAACGCTAGAAGGTACTAGTGGTACACAAATCAAGAATTTAGCAAGTGGCTCTGATGGTATTAAGGATGGGAAACCAACCTATAATACTGATACGAATGCAGCTAATATTGGTGATGTGAAGCATTTTGCGAATGAAGCCGAAGAAAAAGGCTTAAACTTCTCCGCTGATTCTGGTGCGGTTGTACATCGTGACCTTGGTGAAACTTTAGCGATTGCTGGTGATACACAAAACATTGCGACTACAACAGATCCTACTTCCGGCAAAATTATAGTATCTTTAACTAACGATATTTCCGTAGGCCAACCAGGCGTACCAGGTAAAGATGGTCAGCCTGGTATCCCGGGCAAAGACGGTTCTATTGGTGCTAAAGGGGCAGATGGTTCGGCTGTCGTACTCAATGGTAAAGATGGCTCTATCGGGTTAACGGGTCCTGCTGGTAAAGATGGTGAACCAGGTAAAACCATTACTATTAAAGGGATTGATGGTAAACCAGGTGTTGATGGCAAAGATGGTATTACTCGTATCGTAGTTGATGAACATGAAGTAGCAACGCTTGAAGACGGCATGGTATACACCGGTGATACGGGTCGCGCAGCGGTTAAATTGAATAAGGTTGTCAATGTTACTGGTGGTGAAAAAGAAAGCACCAACCTATCTTCTGGTAAAAATATTGGCGTAGTAGCCGATCAAGATGGTGAAAATGGTAAGTTAACTATTAAATTAGCTAAAGAATTAACCGATTTAACTTCTGTACAAACTGGCGATACAACAATTAATACGGATGGCTTAACGATTACGAAGACTGCACCGGTTGAAGGTAGTGAAACTGGTGCAGAAGGTACTAAGAGTACAACTACTATCGGTGCTAATCAAATCGTTGTAAATGGACAAGATGGTAAAGATGGTGTTGATGGTAAACTGGGTATTGTTATTGGCAATCAAGATGTTACCCCAATAATTACTAATGCAGATGGTGGAACTAAAGAAGGTAAAATTGAATCTGGTAATTATGTAACTGGTCTTGATAATACAAAATGGAATCCTGCTGAAAATGGTATTGTAGAAAATCGTGCCGCTACGGAAGGTCAAGTAAAAGCCGCTGTTGATGGTGTTTCTTCTGATATAACAACTAAAGGCTTGAATTTCTCTGCTGATTCTGGCGAAGTTGTACATCGTGACCTTGGTGAAACCTTAGCCATTGCTGGCGATACACAAAACATTGCGACTACAACAGATCCTACTTCTGGCAAAATTATAGTTTCCTTAACCAACGATATTTCCGTAGGTCAACCAGGCGTACCAGGTAAAGATGGTCAGCCAGGTATCCCAGGCAAAGATGGTTCTATTGGTGCTAAAGGGGCAGATGGTTCTGCTGTTGTACTCAATGGTAAAGATGGTTCCATCGGTTTAACTGGCCCTGCGGGTAAAGATGGTGAACCAGGTAAAACCATTACCATTAAAGGGATTGATGGTAAACCAGGTGTTGATGGCAAAGATGGTATTACTCGTATCGTAGTTGATGAGCATGAAGTAGCAACGCTTGAAGACGGTATGGTATATGCTGGTGACCAAGGTAGTGCTGCTGTTAAGTTAAATAAGAAAGTCACTGTATCTGGTGGTGTAACTAAGAGCGATACTTTATCTACTGCTGACAATATTGGTGTGGTAGCAACAAAAGATGAAAAGGGTAATGCGGTTCTTGATGTACGATTAGCCAAAGATATTACAGGTCTTAACTCTGTGACTGCTGGTGGCGTAACTGTTGGTACACAATCGACTACGACTGAAGGTGGCGTAACAAAAGACGGTAATTTCGTTACTGGATTGACGAATACAACTTGGAATACAGACGATCCAGATATTGTATCTGGTCGTGGTGCTACGGAAGACCAATTGAAAGTGGTGTCTGGTGATTTAACAGAAAAAATTAATGCTAAATCAGATTATCGTTTAATCCAAAATCCAGCTGCTGATTCCAATGGGGCCTATAAAGTAGCCGATAACAAAGTGACGTTGAAGGTGAAAAATGTTAATGACCCTAATGCTACCGCTGAAGATGTTGTTATTGATGATGTAGCGTCTGCAGATGATTTAGATAAGCTAACGGATCGTGCTGTTAAATATGATTTGACTGGCGATACTGTGAATAAAAATCAAGTAACGCTAGAAGGTACTAGTGGTACACAAATCAAGAATTTAGCAAGTGGCTCTGATGGTATTAAGGATGGGAAACCAACCTATAATACTGATACGAATGCAGCTAATATTGGTGATGTGAAGCATTTTGCGAATGAAGCCGAAGAAAAAGGCTTAAACTTCTCCGCTGATTCTGGTGCGGTTGTACATCGTGACCTTGGTGAAACTTTAGCGATTGCTGGTGATACACAAAACATTGCGACTACAACAGATCCTACTTCCGGCAAAATTATAGTATCTTTAACTAACGATATTTCCGTAGGCCAACCAGGCGTACCAGGTAAAGATGGTCAGCCAGGCACACCAGGTAAAGATGGTTCCATTGGCGCTAAAGGGGCTGATGGTTCGGCTGTCGTACTTAATGGTAAAGATGGCTCTATCGGCTTAACCGGCCCTGCAGGTAAAGATGGGGAACCAGGTAAAACTATCACTATTAAAGGGATTGATGGTAAACCAGGTGTTGATGGGAAAGATGGTATTACTCGCATCGTAGTTGATGAACATGAAGTAGCAACGCTTGAAGACGGCATGGTATACACTGGCGATACAGGTCGCGCAGCCGTTAAATTGAACAAAACAGTAAATATTACTGGTGGTCAGACCGATGCAACAAAATTAGCGGCAGGTCCTAACATTGGTGTTGTAGCAGCTCAAAATAGTGAAAATGGTAAATTAACCATTCAATTAGCTAAAGACATCAACCTTGGTAATGATGGTTCTGTAACAACTGGTAATACTGTAATTAACAATGGTGGTTTAACAATCAATAACGGTCCATCTGTAACAAATACAGGCATCAATGCTGGGGATAAACAAATTACAGACGTAGCGAGTGGCGCTACTGGTAAGGACAAAGATGATAATCCAATATATGGCAATGATACCAATGCAGCCAATATTGGTGATGTGAAGCATTTTGCTACTGAAGCCGAAGAAAAAGGCTTGAATTTCTCAGCTGATTCTGGTGAAGTTGTACATCGTGACCTTGGTGAAACCTTAGCGATTGCTGGGGATACACAAAACATTGCGACTACAACAGATCCTTCTTCCGGCAAAATTATAGTTTCCTTAACTAACGATATTTCCGTAGGTCAACCAGGCGTACCAGGTAAAGATGGTCAACCAGGTATCCCAGGCAAAGACGGTTCTATTGGTGCTAAAGGAGCAGATGGTTCTGCTGTTGTACTCAATGGTAAAGACGGTTCCATCGGGTTAACCGGTCCTGCTGGTAAAGATGGTGAACTAGGTAAAACTATCACTATTAAAGGGATTGATGGTCAACCAGGTGTTGATGGCAAAGATGGTATTACTCGTATCGTAGTCGATGAGCATGAAGTGGCAACGCTTGAAGACGGCATGGTATATGCTGGTGACCAAGGCAGTGCTGATGTTAAGTTGAATAAGAAAGTCACTGTAGCTGGTGGTGTAACTGAGAGCGACGCCTTATCTGCTGCTGACAATATTGGTGTGGTAGCGGCAAAAGATGAAAACGGCAATGCAGTTCTTAATGTACGATTAGCTAAAGATATTAACCTTGGTAATGATGGTTCTGTAACTACAGGTAATACTATTGTAAATAATGATGGTGTAACTATCACTAAAGTAACACCAGATGAAACAGATGCTGTAGATACTAAGCACAAAACTACTATCGGAGCTAAACAAATTGTTGTAAATAACCAAGAGGGTAAAGCTGGCATTGATAGTAAACCGGGGATTGTTATTGGTAATCAAGATGTTACCCCAGTTATTACTAATGCAGATGGCGAGACTAAAGACGGTGAAACTGAAACTGGCAATTATATAACTGGTCTTGATAACACGAAATGGGATCCTACTAAAAAGGGCATTGTAGAAAATCGTGCTGCTACGGAAGGTCAAGTAAAAGCAGCTGTTGATGGCGTCTCTTCCAATGTGACAACTAAAGGCCTGAATTTCTCTGATGATAAAGGCACTGAAGTACATC
Source organism: Veillonella criceti (assembly GCF_900460315.1). Classification (NCBI taxonomy): domain Bacteria; kingdom Bacillati; phylum Bacillota; class Negativicutes; order Veillonellales; family Veillonellaceae; genus Veillonella; species Veillonella criceti. Next base: position 1,808,530 of record NZ_UHIO01000001.1, read on the forward strand.
GTGATTTGGGAGAAACCCTACAAATTACTGGTGATGGTAAAAATATCGCCACAATAGCTGATGCTGAAAGTGGCAAAATTAAGGTATCTTTAACCAACGACCTTAGTATTGGTGTAGCAGGTAAAGATGGTGTTGATGGTAAGATTGGTATTAATGGTAAAGATGGCTCTAGTGTAGTAATTAATGGCAAGGATGGTAGTATTGGAGCTACTGGTGCTGATGGTAAAACGGGTGTAACTATTAATGGTAAAGATGGCTCCATCGGTCTAACTGGCCCAGCAGGTAAGGATGGTCAACCTGGCAAGACAATTACAATTAAAGGTCTTGATGGTAAAGATGGCGTTAATGGTGTTGATGGTCAACCAGTGGACCGAATTATCGTGAATGACGAAACTGTAGCGACTATGAAAGATGGCATGCAATATGCTGGTGATGATGGTCAAACAAAGAATACTCAGATTATTGCTAAAAAGCTTAATGGAAAGCTGGACATTATTGGTGGTGCTACGGGTACATTAAGTGATAACAACATTGGCGTTAATAATGTTAACGGTCAATTAAAAGTTCAATTAGCTGATGAAATTGTTCTGGGTGGCTATGGTAAGAGCGATAGCAAGATTACGGTAGGTGGCAAAAATGGTGGTGCGGTTATTATTGATGGTAGTAAGCGTTCCATTACATTCCAAGATCCTACCAATGGTGAACGCGCACCGATTAATGTGACTGTAGTTCAGGCTGCAACTGAAGAATCTGTTGGTGGTGAACGTTACTCTGGAGATACTCGCTTGACTGTAGGAGGCGCGAATGGTGCTGATTACATAGCATATACATCTGATGGTTATGATTATCAAGGTGATATTGGTGAGGGCGCAGCTGTTGGCCTTAATAGTACTGTTTCTGTAACTGGTGGTATTACTCGTGAAGAGGACCTTGCAAAAGATCCTAATATTGGTGTAATTGCGACATCAGATACTGATGAAAATGGTGATAAGGCTAAATTAGAACTCCGTTTAGCAAAAGACTTGAAAGGTCTTAACAGTGCTGAGTTTGGTACAGTTCTTATTGGCAAGCAGCCAAATGGTAATAATCCTGCAGACGTTAGAAACTATGTAACGGGTCTTGATAATAAAGAATGGGATAAGGATAATATCGTATCTGGCCGTGCAGCTACAGAAGATCAATTAAAGGCAGCTACCGATGCCATTACAAGTTCAAACGATGGTGGTGGTTTTGGCTTAGCAGACCAAAGTGGTGAAACTGTTAAAAAAGATCTTGGTCAAACAATCACCATTAAAGGCGGCGCTACTGAAGGCACAACAAGTGATTCTAATGCTGGTGGTGTTTCCAATATTACAACTAAAGTAAAGGATGGGGCTTTGGAAATTAGTCTTAATAATAAGATTGATTTAGGCAAAGACGGTTCCGTTAAAGTTGGTGAAACTACTATCGATAAAGATGGCATTAAAACTAATAATGTAACGGCAGGTAGCGTAAAAGCCGGTTCTGTTGAGACTGGTACGATTACTGTTGGTGATACTATACGTATTACTAAAGATGGTATTAATGCAGGCGGCACTCAACTTACTAATGTTGACAGTGGTAAATCAGGTACGGATGCTGATGGGAAACCAGTATATAATATAGAAACTAATGGTGCTAACATTGGTGATGTAAGAAATATTGCTAAGTATGAAGCTCAAGAAGCTGCTGAAGGCGTACGTGCTAAAACTGGTAAAAATATTACAGTGAAACCTGATAATACAGTCAACTTAAATGACAAAGTAGAAATGGGCGATGGCCAAATTATTATCGATGCTACTGACAAAGGTCTCGTAACTATTGGCAAAGAAAATTCCATTAAGATTGGCTCTCAGAAAGTATCGCCAATGAAGATGTATCGTGATGTTGGCGATGATGGTACTGAAACAGGAAACTATGTGACAGGCTTAGATAATATAGTTTGGGATCCAGTTGATCATGGTTATGTGCCAAATCGTGCAGCAACAGAAGCCCAATTAAAATCTGTAGACGATAAAATCGAACGTGGTCGTGTCTTTGCCGGTGATAGTGGCTCTACAACTGTTGGTCTTGGTGAAACATTGAAAGTACAGGGCGGTATTTCTGATACAAGCAAATTGAGTGATAATAATATTGGGGTTGTAGCGGATGGTAATCAATTATTGGTTAAATTAGGTAAAGAATTGTCTGGTTTGACTAGTGTTACAACTACTGATGGTACCAATACAACGGTTGTCAATGGTGGCGGTGTACGTACTGGAGATGACACACATAATACGACAATCGCTAGTGGTACTGTTACTCTTGCAGAAGGTGATCAAAATACTGTAATCAATGCGAACGGACTTACTATCTCTGATGGTCCAACCTTCACACGCAATAAAATTGATGCTGCTGGTAATCAGATTACGGGTGTAGCTGATGGCAAAATTGAACAAGGCTCTAAAGATGCTATTAATGGTGGGCAATTATTTGATGCCTTTAACAATGTAGGTGGTGCGATTAATAAACTTGGCAATCGCATTAATCGAGTAGGTGCTGGAGCAGCAGCCTTGGCTGCTTTACATCCACTTGATTTTGATCCAGATGAAAAATGGGATTTTGCAGGTGGCTATGGTAATTACCGTGGTGCTAATGCGGTGGCTGTTGGTGCGTTCTATCGTCCGAATGAAGATACACTCTTTAGTGTTGGCGGAAGCTTTGGCGGCGGTGAAAATATGGTAAATGCAGGTGTAAGCTTTAAAGTTGGCCAAGGAAACCATGTATCAACTAGTCGTGTAGCGATGGCGAAAGAAATTAAAGATCTTCGTCAAGAAGTCGAAATGCTTCGTAAGGGCATGGTAGAAATGTCACAAGGTAAGCAATTAGACCCTACAAAGACCAAGTTATTCCCTGATGTGGATGAAAATCATTGGGCGTATAATGAAATTGCTCAATTGGCTGGTAATGGTATTGTTGAAGGCTATCCTGATGGAAACTTTGGTGGTGATCGTATGATGACTCGTTACGAATTTGCTATGATTGTATACCGTCAGATGCAACAAGGTGCTAAGTTATCTAGTCGCTTGATTAATGAATTTATTCCAGAATTAGAACGCATTCGTGTTGATGTGATTTCTAAAGATAAAGATGGAAATCCAACAATTGAACGTGTTCGAGTAATTCCTGGTCGTGGTTGAGGTGAATTTTATTAAGTATAAAATAGAATATTGAGAAGCACTTACGTGTAAGTGATTGATAAAGGACTACAACTATTATGATTAAGTCGTGAAATAATCTAATGAGTTGTAGTCCTTTTTATTTGTGAAAAAATGGTTTTATAGTGATAATAATAAGTTGTTGAGAAAATATAAATATATGAATAGATATTCAGATATTGTAAAAAGTATATAATTGTTTCTATTTATTTACATAAGATAATCCTTTTATTTACTGAGTTTAAATGTATTTTTTAAGGTTATTATCTATTTTTGAAATATATAGTTGACTAAAAAATAACACTTTTGATATACTTTAAAAAGTTATTAAAGAAAGATGAAGAATAATTGATGAACGTTTATGTGTAAGATGTGATTTGATTTGGAGGGAACATGAACAAAGTTTATAAAGTTATATGGAGTCGTACAAAAGGCTGCTATGTAGTGGCATCTGAATTTGCTAAAAGACATACAAAATCAAGTGCCACGAGTGTAAGTCGAGTAGCGCTTGCCAGCTTGTTGGTAGCAGGGGTATTGACAAGTAGCGTGTACGCAGCTGAGGATAATATAGTCGTTGCTGATGGTAAAGTAGGTATTGGTTATACCACTAGTGCGAATGGTAATCAATCTATTGCTATAGGTTCAGAAGCTACGGCAAGAACTAAAAGCAGTATTGCTATTGGTGAAAAAGCAACGGTAGGGCCAGTGGCTACTAATTCTATTGCTATTGGTGGTGTAGTAGATAGCACTGGTGTCGGAAATACAGTGAATAGTGCAGAGTCCATTGCTTTAGGTGTGGGGAATATAATCAATTCATATCAGGGGGAAACTCAAGGGACAAGTAATTTAAATAGAGAAAATATAGCTATTGGTAAAAATAACATTATGAGAGAACATGGGGAACAAGTTAATAATCCAGTTTTTGGTAATGTTGTAATGGGTACAAATAATGTGATGTATGGCCAGCAGAGTGTAGCTATTGGATATAAAACAACAGTGAGTAATACATCTTCTGTAGCAATTGGGCATAATACAGAAGCTTTGCGAGCTAATACGATTGCAATTGGACAAGCACATGCTAAAAGTACACAATCTATAGCTATAGGTATGAGTTCTACAGTTGAACCTGGCTCAGGCGATGGGATTGCACTTGGTGCATCGGCTAGAGTAGAACAGGGTGCTGTAGAAAGTATTGCTATAGGACCGAGTGCCCGCGCTCAAGGAAAGAATGGAACGGCCTTAGGTAGTTATGCTTTCACTTATGCTGATAATGGTGTAGCCATAGGTACAGCCTCTCAGGCAGTACGTTCTGGTGGTACGAGCATTGGTTATGACCCAATGACAGGTAAGAGAGCGGCGATTACTGGAGATAATCCTACATGGAAAGGTACACATGGTGCCGTATCCGTAGGGGGGACTACGCAAGAGTTTGTAGGTCTTGATGAGAATAATACGCCTCAGTATAAGCGTACTTATATTACTCGACAGATTACGAATGTTGCAGCTGGTGAATATAATACCGATGCAGTTAATGTAGCCCAGTTGAAACGTGTGGATTTGAAAACGACTGCCGATGTAATGAATCCAGCAAACCCTTCAGGTGGCGGGGTTATTTTAAATAGTGAGAGGCTAAAGTTGACCGGTGGTGCTACGGGTGAAGTGGCAGCTAATAATATTAAAACGACAATTACTAGTGATCGAACCGAAGTAAAAATTGAGTTGGCTAAGGATGTTAATTTAACTGAATCTGGCTCTGTTTCGTTTGGAGCACCACAAGTAGAGACCAAAGGTCAGTCAACTACGCCAGTGACAGGTTTAAATAAAGATGGCTTAACTATTGTTGGTACAACGACTGATAAAGATGGTACAACACAAGCTCTGACTACTACAAAAATTGGTGCTGATAAGATTGTAGTTAATGGCCAAGAGGGTAAAGATGGTAACCCAGCGACTGGTGTAGTGATTGGTAAACAAGATGTTACACCTTCCATAAAACAAGCTGATGGCATTACTAAACCTGGTGAGGCACAGACTGGTAACTATGTAACTGGTTTAGATAATACGAAGTGGAATCCTGAAGAAAAAGGAATCGTTGAAAGTCGTGCCGCTACAGAAGGTCAGTTGAAAGATGCAGTCGATGGTATTGTGGATGGTACTGGTGAAAATGCAACTGGTGGGTTTGGTCTTACCGCAGATAACCAAGTTGATGGTAAGCCAGTTGAAGTACGACAAGACTTAGGAAAAACCATTCAAATCGCTGGTGATGGTCAAAACATTTCCACGACAGCTGATCCGACTAGTGGCAAAATTACAGTGGGCTTAACTAATGATCTATCTATTGGTGGTCCAGCAGGTAAAGATGGCAAAGATGGCGTTGATGGTAAAATCGGTGTCAAAGGTAAAGATGGTCTTGCAGGGGTAAGTATTAATGGTGCTGATGGTTCCATTGGCTTAACTGGCCCTAAAGGTGCTGATGGTAAAGCTGGTGTATCTATTACTATTAAAGGTGAAAAAGGGCAACCTGGTGTAGAGGGTGTAACGGGGCAAAATGGTAAAGACGGCTTAACTCGTATTGTGTATGAAGACGAAGCAGGTACACCACATCAAGTCGCTACTCTTGAAGATGGCCAAAAATATGCTGGTGATAATGGCCAAAGTGATGCAACTAAGGTTATCAATAAAAAACTTAATGAACAATTAGACATCATCGGTGGTGCTGACAGCACTAAATTAACAGACAATAATATTGGAGTTAATAATGTAGGTGGTAAGCTAAAAATTCAATTAGCTAAAGATATTAATCTTGGTGAAGCTGGTTCGGTTCGCTTTGTTCCTGAAAGTGCGCCATTGGATGAAAACGGTCAGCCAACAGTACCGGTTACAGGCTTAGATAAAAATGGCTTAACTATTGCAGGCACAACGACTGATAAAGATGGTACAACTCAAGTTCCAACTACAACTACAATTGGTGCTGACAAGATTGTGGTAAATGGTCAAGACGGCCAAGATGGTAAACCAGGAACAGGTGTAGTGATTGGTAAACAAGGTGTTACTCCTTCCATAGAACAGGCTGATGGCACTATTAAACCTGGTGAGACACAGACTGGTAATTATGTAACAGGCCTAGATAATACAGAGTGGAATCCTGAAGAAAAAGGAATCGTTGAAAGTCGTGCTGCTACAGAAGGTCAGTTAAAGGATGCAGTCGATGGTATCGCGAAGGGTACTGGCGAAAATGCAACTGGTGGCTTTGGTCTTACCGCAGACAACCAAGTTGATGGTAAGCCAGTTGAAGTACGACAAGACTTAGGAAAAACCATTCAAATCGCTGGTGATGGGCAAAATATTTCCACGACAGCTGATCCGACTAGTGGCAAAATCACTGTGGGCTTAACTAATGATTTATCCATTGGTGGCCCAGCAGGTAAAGATGGCAAAGATGGTATTAATGGTAGCATCGGTGTTAATGGTGCGGATGGTAAATCTGGCGTTGGTATTAACGGCAAAGATGGTATTAGCATTAAAGGTGCTGATGGTAAAAACGGCGTAACTATCTATGCAAAAGATGGCAAAGACGGCGAAGATGGCGTACCCGGCTCTGAAGGTCATATTGGCTTAACCGGTGCACCAGGTAAAGATGGACAACCTGGCTCTTCGGCAGATATCCATGTTATTAGAGGGGCTGCTGGTGTAGATGGTGTAACTGGTCAAAATGGCAAAGACGGCTTAACTCGTATTGTGTATGAAGACGAAGCAGGTACAACCCATCAAGTAGCTACGCTTGAAGATGGTCAAAAATATGCGGGTGACAATGGCCAAGGTGTTGGTAATGAAGCCAATATTATTAAGAAACATCTTAATGAACAATTAGACATCATCGGTGGTGCTGACAGCACGAAGTTAACGGATAAGAATATTGGTGTTAACAATGTAGATGGCAAGCTGAAAGTTCAATTAGCTAAAGATGTTAATTTAGGTGAAGTTGGTTCGGTTCGCTTTATGCCAGAAAATACACCATTGGATAAAAACGGTCAGGCAACGGTACCTGTTACAGGCTTAGATAAAGATGGCTTAACTATTGCAGGCACAACGACGGATAAAGATGGTACAACACAAGTTCCAACTACTACAAAAATTGGCGCTGATAAGATTGTAGTTAATGGCCAAGAGGGTAAAGATGGTAACCCAGGAACAGGTGTAGTGATTGGTAAACAAGGTGTTACTCCTTCCATAGAACAAGCTGATGGCACTACTAAACTTGGTGAGGCACAGACTGGTAACTATGTAACTGGTTTAGATAATACGAAGTGGACTCCAAGCGAAGGCATTGTTGAAAGTCGTGCTGCTACAGAAGGTCAGTTAAAGGATGCAGTCGACGGTATCGCGAAGGGTACTGGTGAAAACGCAACCGGTGGTTTTGGTCTTACCGCAGATAACCAAGTTGATGGCAAGCCAGTTGAAGTACGACAAGACTTAGGGAAAACCATTCAAATCGCTGGCGATGGTCAAAATATTTCGACTACAGCCGATCCGACTAGTGGCAAAATTACTGTGGGCTTAACTAATGATTTATCCATTGGTGGTCCAGCCGGTAAAGACGGTCAAAATGGTAAAGATGGTGTTGATGGTAAAATCGGTGTGAATGGTGCAGATGGTAAATCTGGCGTTGGTATTGACGGTAAAAATGGCATTAGCATTAAAGGTGCAGATGGTAAAAACGGCATAACTATCTATGCAAAAGATGGCAAAGATGGTGAAGACGGCGTACCAGGTTCTGAAGGTCATATTGGCTTAACGGGTGCACCAGGTAAAGATGGACAACCTGGTTCTTCGGCAGACATCCATGTTATTAGAGGGGCTGCCGGTGTAGATGGTGTAACTGGTCAAAATGGCAAAGACGGCTTGACTCGCATTGTATATGAAGATGAAGCAGGTACACCACATCAAGTCGCTACGCTTGAAGATGGTCAAAAATATGCTGGTGATAATGGTCAAGGTGTTGGCAATGAAGGCAATATTATTAAGAAGCATCTTAATGAACAATTAGATATCGTCGGTGGTGCTGACAGCGCGAAGTTAACAGATAAGAATATTGGTGTTAACAATGTAGATGGCAAGCTGAAAGTTCAATTAGCTAAAGATATTAATCTTGGTGAAGCTGGTTCTGTTCGCTTTATGCCAGAAAATACGCCATTGGATGAAAAGGGTCAGCCAACGGCACCTGTTACAGGGTTAAATAAAGATGGTTTAATTGTTGTGGGTACAACCGCAGGTGAAGATGGTACAACACAAGTTCCAACTACCACAAAAATTGGCGCTGATAAGATTGTAGTTAATGGCCAAGAGGGTAAAGATGGTAACCCAGCGACTGGTGTAGTGATTGGTAAACAAGATGTTACACCTTCCATAAAACAAGCTGATGGCACTACTAAACCTGGTGAGGCACAGACTGGTAACTATGTAACTGGTTTAGATAATACAAAGTGGAATCCTGAAGAAAAAGGAATCGTTGAAAGTCGTGCCGCTACAGAAGGTCAGTTAAAGGATGCAGTCGATGGTATCGCGAAGGGTACTGGTGAAAATGCAATTGGTGGGTTTGGTCTTACAGCAGATAATCAAGTTGATGGTAAACCAGTTGAAGTACGACAAGACTTAGGTAAAACTATTCAAATCGCTGGAGACGGTCAAAATATTTTCACGACAGCAGATCCGACTAGTGGCAAAATCACGATTGGATTAACTAATGACTTATCCAT